>WOYY01000010.1:0-15072 GCA_011620555.1 Anaerolineaceae bacterium
CACGAGATGGGCTTTGACGCCTATTTCCTGATCGTTTGGGACCTCTGCCAGCACGCCAAGGAAAAAGGCATCTGGTACAACGCCCGCGGTTCCGCGGCCGGTTCGCTGGTGGCCTATGCCATGGACATCAACAGGATCGACCCCCTCGAACATGACCTGATGTTCGAACGCTTCCTCCAAAAAGGCCGGGTCAACATGCCCGATATTGACCTCGATTTCCAGGATGACCGCCGGGCGGAGATGATGCAGTATTGCGCCGTGAAATACGGGGAGGACAAAGTCGCTCAGATCATCACCTTCGGCACGATGGGCGCCCGCGGCTCGATCCGCGATGTCGGCCGGGTGATGGACATCCCCATTTCCGAAGTCGATAAGGTCGCCAAGCTGATCCCCGCGATCCCGGGCAAATCCGTGACCATCCAGGAGTCGCTCGAATCCTCCGAAGAAATGCAGCAGATCTACAATTCAGCCGGTTTCTACAAGGAACTGATCGACACGGCCAGCAATATGGAAGGCACCGTCCGCAACGCCGGGACGCACGCCGCGGGCGTGATCATCACCGATAAACCGATTGTGGACTACGTCCCGCTCCACCGGCCCACCAGCCAATCGGACGACAACCCGGTCAACACCGTGACCCAATATGAGATGGCGATCGTGGACCACCTCGGCCTGCTGAAGGTGGACTTCCTCGGCCTGACCACCCTGACAATCATGTCCCGGGCCTGCGATCTGATCAAGGCCCGGCATGGCGTCGAACTCGACCTGGGGTCCATCCCCACCGATGACCCGGAAGTTTACAAATTCATCAGCGAAGGCCACACCACCGGGATGTTCCAGCTGGAAGGCACGGGCATGACCCGCTACATCACCGAGATGCAGCCAAGCGAGCTGGCGCACGTGATCGCGATGATCGCCCTTTACCGTCCCGGCCCGATGCAGTTCATTCCCGATTACATCAACCGCCTGCACGGCAAGGAAAAGCCGACCTACCGCCATCCGGCGATGGAGCCGATCTTCAAAGACACCTTTGGCATCCCGATCTACCAGGAACAGATCATGCAGGCCGCCATGCAGCTGGCGGGCTATGAAGCGAGCGATGCGGACAGCCTCCGCAAGGCGATCGCCAAGAAGAAAAAAGACCAGATCACGAAACACCGCAAGAAATTCATCGCCGGCGCCCAGCAGCACACCGGCATGAGCAAAGAAGACGCCGAGCTGATCTTCAACGACTGGGAAGAATTCGCCCGCTATGGCTTCAACAAGAGCCACGCCGCCGACTACGGCGTGATCGCCGTCCAGACCGGGTATCTCAAATATCACTATCCGGTCGAATATATGACCGCCCTGCTCTCCGCCTGGAAGAACGATTCTGACAAAATCGCCACCTATGTGGCTGACTGCCGGGCGATGGGCATTGAAGTCCTGCCGCCGGATGTCAACACCAGTGGCTATGACTTCACCATCGAGGACTACAAAGACCAGCCCTCCGCCATCCGCTTCGGTTTGGGCGCGGTCAAGAACGTCGGGCAAAACCCGGTCGATCTGATCATTGAGGCCCGCCAGGAAGGCCCCTTCACCGACCTGACCGACTTCGCCAAACGTGTGGACCTGCGCCAGGTGGGCCGGCGGGCGATGGAATGCCTGATCAAAGTCGGCGGACTGGATCGCTTTGGCCCCCGCCAAGCCTTGCTGCAGGAACTGGAACGCATCATCGCCGTCAGCACGAGTGCATTCCGGGCGAAGGAAAGCGGCCAGCTGTCCTTCTTTGACACCTCGGATGTTCTGAGCGATGAGATCGTGCTGCCGGAACGGACTGATACCAACCAGCGTGAGGAACTCAACTGGGAACGGGAGCTGTTGGGGCTGTATGTCTCCAACCACCCGCTGCGGCCCTATCAGGACTATCTCTCCAAACGGGTGACCCATTTCTCCCACCAGTTGGCCGAAGTGGGCGACAAAGACCAGGTCAGCGTGGCGGGAATGGTGGACCGGTTCCGCCAGCACACCACCAAAAACGGCAAGAGCATGGGTTTTGTCACCCTGGAAGATGTCTACGGCAAGATTGACCTGGTGATCTTCCCCAAAGTCTGGGAAATGTATTACCCGCTGATCGAGATGGACAGCGTATTGATCGCCCAGGGCAGGGTGGATGCCGCCCAGGGGGACCCCAAGATCCTGGTGGACAAATTGGTTCCCGTCCGCCTGGACGAACTGGACCTCACCCCCCCTGCCGCGCCCAGCGCGGAACAAGTCGCGAATCAGATTAGCGCCGATCTATCCGATGATTTCCTTGAGGAATATTTGCCCGATGTCTCCTTTGATAATCTCGATCCCTCCGAGTTGACGCCCGGAGTCGTGGAGGATAAGGCTGAGGAACTGGACGAGGAGCCGGAGATCAAAGAAGAAGAAACAGCCACGCCCGAGGATTCCACCACCCAAAGGCCAGGGCCAGCCGTCCCTGCTGCCGCATCGGAAAGCCAAGACACAGCCCCAGAACCCGCGACAAAAACGCCGCCGACTGTCGTCCAGAACGAAGCCCCCAAGCCTGAATCGGGTGAGGACCTTCCCGCCTGGTCGCCCTCCATCCCTCTGCCGGATTTTGGCCCCGACCCGGATTTTGACGATACCGATGAGGCTCCCCGGAACGCCGGCCCGGCCCGCGCCGCGAACTCCAGCGCGCCAGCACAACAACCAGCCCATGCCGGGCAGCAGGCCGTTCCCCAGGCCGAGATGAACGTGATGGTGCAGGAGCGGCCGGAAGCGTCAGCCGGGTATTACCTGGCCCATCCCCCGCTGCAAAAGCCGGAGGCGCTGCCCAAATCTAACCAGAAGCCGCGCCGCATCACGATCACCATCCAATCCTGCGGGGATAAGAGGCAGGACGTCAACCGCTTGCGCCGGATTCACGATATCCTGATCTCCCGTCCGGGGCGGGACACCTTCGCTTTCCAGGTCTGTGAGAACGGCTATCTGTTCGAGATCACCTTCCCTAATCTGACGACCGGATTGACCGAACCCCTGGTTCACCAACTGGAAGGCATGCTGGGCGCCAATAACATTGACATCGCCTATCCGGCCTAATCTGACCCGCCTTCCAAACCTCCCCCTCCCATGACCCGCATTAAAAATAGCCATTCCATCCTCAATCTGGTAGAATCTGAACCAGATCATTAATTTGGAATGGAAATGAAATGGCACGCATCGATATCGACCTCAACCCCGTCACCTTACTCACGGTAGACGCCATCGGGAAACCCGGTGAGCGGATATTTTATTTGCAGGGCAAAGGCCCCAACCAGACGGTCACTCTGCTGGTCGAGAAATTCCAGGTGCAAACCCTGGCGCTGGCGATTGAAAACCTGATGTCGGAAATCCGGGAGAAAAACCCGGAACTGCTGGACGCCTCCCCCAACTACCGGGAAGATGAAATGACCCTTGAGCCACCCCTGGACCCGCTCTTCCGGGTGGGTGAATTGAGCCTGGGTTATGACACCGAGCGGGACCTGATGGTGCTGATCGCCAAGGAAATCGAAGTGGATGACCCTGAAAGCGGCCAGGAGGGCGCTAGTGTGGTGCGTTTTTGGGTGACCCGCTCCCAGCTTTGGGCTTTAGGCCGCTGGGGGATCGAACTGGCCAGCCGCGGCCGACCCGTCTGGCCCTCCACCGGGGAGCCGATCCTGCCCCCCGGCGAATTTTCCCCCAAGAACAACGGACACAAGACAACCCCCTGACCAAACTATGGAAACAGATCTCAATAAGGTCCTGAAGACACTGCGGGAAGGCTATTTGCACCTGGAGGGACAGTTTGTCTATGGGTCAAACACCACCTTCATGGTGACCGTCCACGCCAATGGCGAGGAAATGAAAGCCGTCTATAAACCCCTGCGCGGGGAGCGGCCGCTTTGGGATTTCCCCAACCAGACCCTTTCCCAGCGGGAGGTCGCGGCCTACCTGGTCAGCCAGGCGCTGAGCTGGGACCTGGTGCCGCCCACCATCTTCCGCACGGACGAGGGCCTGATGGGACCAGGGTCCCTGCAGCAGTTCATCGAACATGACCCCGACTACCATTATTTCAATTTCAGCGAGGCCGATAAAAACCAGTTGCCCGCCGTGATGCTCTTTGACCACCTGGTCAATAATGCCGACCGAAAGTCCGGGCATTTGCTGATCGGGCAGGATGGGCATCTCTGGCTGATCGATCACGGACTCTGCTTCCACGTGGAAGACAAGCTGCGCACGGTGATCTGGGACCATGCCGGCGAACCCATCCCGGAAGGCCTGCTGGGCGACCTGGCCAGGCTGTTGCCCCAATTGGGGCCGGAGGGTACGCTCGCCAAAGCGCTTTCGCCTTACCTCCTGCCAGAGGAAATCCATGCCTTGCGGGAGCGGGCTCAGTGGCTGCTCGAGATCGGGATCTACCCCATCCCGCCCGAGGACCGGCGCGCCTATCCCTGGCCGTTGGTATAATGGTGAAACGATGGACCAATCCAGCCTGATCCTCATCCATAACGCTTCCCAACTGCTGACCTTGGCGGGTGGACCGCAGCGCGGCCAGCGGCTGGGCGAACTGAACCTGATCCAAGACGGCGCGGTGGCCATCGCCGAAGGCAAAGTGCTTGCCACCGGGCGTTCCGCCGCCATGCTCGCCCGCTACCCGGAGGCGTCAACTTTTGACGCCCAGGGGCATGTTGTCCTGCCGGGCTTGGTTGACCCGCACACCCACCTGGTCTGGGCCGGAGACCGTGCCAATGAATTCGAGATGCGCCTGCAGGGCAGAAGCTATCTGGAGATCATGGCCGCAGGCGGCGGGATCGTCTCCACCGTCAACGCCACCCGGGCGGCCTCAGCAGAAGACCTGATCGAGCAAACCAGCGAGCGCATCTGGCAGGCCTTCCGGCATGGGACCACCACCGCGGAGGTCAAGACCGGCTATGGACTGGAACTTTCCACAGAACTCAAACAGCTGGATGTGATCCTGGCTTTGAATGCGCGGGGACCCGCCTCCCTCGTGCCAACCTTCCTGGGCGCGCACGCCATCCCGGCGGAGTACGCCGATCGGCCGGATGCATATGTGGACCTGGTCTGCGAAGGAATGCTGCCGGAGGTGAAGAAATGGTGGCGGGCGCGCACCCAGAGGCAGCCCTTGCCTTTTGTGGATGTTTTTTGCGAAGAAGGCGCGTTCGACCTGGCGCAGTCCCGCCGCATCCTGGAAACAGCGAGTGCGCTGGGCTTCCCCCTCAAGATCCATGCCGATGAATTCAAGAACCTCGGCGGGGCCGCTTTGGCTGCCAGCCTGGGGGCCGCCTCAGCGGATCACCTGGTCCGCACCTCCGATGCGGACATCGAGGTCTTGGCGAATTCCAACACGGTTGCCGTTGCCCTGCCCGCCACGCCTTTCGGCCTGAATGAACCGGACTACACCCCAGCCCAAAAGATCATCGCAGCCAACGGGCTGCTGGCTTTGGCCTCCGACACCAACCCCGGCACCGCCTGGGGGGAATCGATGCAGTTCATCCTGGCGCTGGCCTGCCGCAAGCTGGGGCTGACCCCCGCCCAAGCCATTGCCGCCGCCACGATCAACGCCGCAGCAGCGCTCAACCTGGCCGACCGGATCGGGTCGCTGGAACCCAATAAGCAGGCCGACCTGCTCATCCTGAACGTCAGCGATTACCGCCAGCTGGGGTATCGATTTGGCACCAATCTTGTAAGCTATGTTGTCAAGCAGGGCAGGATCTACCCGGTCACCTGACCTGCCACCTGATCTCTTGAACCGGCGCTGGACCGTATGACTGAATTTTTATCCACCCACAATATCCTAGCCGTCGCCGCGGCCGGCCTGCTCCTTTTCGTCGGCATCTTTGCGCTGCGCGGCGTGCTGAAGCTGGCCTGGAAAGCCCTGCGGGTTGGCCTGATCCTCTTTGCGGTCGCGATCATCGCCGGCGCACTATTGGGTTATCTGGATATTTCACTACTCTGATCGGAGCGAAGCCCGCCCATGCAGCCCATCACCATTGAAGAAGCCCGCGTCTGGTATCAGGACGCCGACCCCGTCCACGACTTTGACCATGTCCTGCGGGTCTACCGGGTTGCCGAACGACTGGCCCAGGCCGAAGGCGCAGACCTTGAGATTGTCCGGGCAGCCGCCCTGCTGCATGATTCCCGCGGCAGCGCGCCGAACGGCGAAGGAAAAGCCCGAGCCGAACATCACATCACCTCGGCAATATTCGCAGGGGAGGTCCTGGCTGCCAAGGGCTGGCCGGAAGAAAAGATCAAAGCCGTCCAGCATTGCATTCGGGCGCACCGCTTCCGCGGCAAGGAGGACTACCCCAATACCCTAGAAGCCCAGGCGCTCTTTGATGCGGATAAGCTGGATGTTCTGGGCGCGATCGGCGCCGCCCGGACAATCGCCTACGCGGCGCTGAACGGTCAGCCGGCCTACGCGGAACCTTCTGAGAGTTTCCTGGCAACCGGCCAGAAAGAACCCGGCGAACCGCATTCCTCCTATCACGAATTCCTGTTCAAACTGAGCAAGGTCAAGGGCCGGATGTTCACGGACAGTGGCAAAGCCCTGGCCGAATCCCGCCATGCCTACCTGGTGGCGTTCTACGAACAACTCCAGGCCGAGGTCCGCGGCGAACGCTGAGTGAACCATTTTCAGACAGCAAAGTGGTTATAATAGCTTTCACAACTGATCCGAGAAATGGTTTAGGTCCAGTTTAAATTTGAGATTATCTGTAAAAGTCAGCTTCTCAAAGATATGATCCCTGCCGAAGTTGCCGGTCATCGACCTCTCAAAATCTAAAACCCAGGAATATCTCAAATCGACGATGATAAGATGAATTTAAAAGATAAAGTACTAAATCAGATCAAATCCATCACCTCTTAATTGTTACGCCCTTGAGGCGGCAACGGAACCTGCAGAGAAAAGGCAATCAGGCTATACTATTAGAAACCTGCGGACTTAATTAGGAAGTGGCACTGATGAAGATTTGTCTTGTCCATGATTGGCTGACCTCCTACGGAGGCTCAGAGCTTGTTCTCAAAACCATGCTCGAGATCTGGCCGGATGCCCCGATTTACACCTTGGTTTATAATGCCAAAGGTCCCTGCAAGGAGATCATTCAATCCACTCAAGTTCATGGATCATTTATCAATAAGTTTCAACGGGCCAAACGAAATCACCGGATCTTCCTGCCCCTGATGCCCCTGGCAATCGAGCAATTCGATCTCTCCGAGTACGATGTCGTGATCTCCTCAAGTCACGCCGTAGCCAAAGGGGTGATCACCGGACCGAACCAGCTGCATATTTCATACGTGCACACCCCAATCCGCTATGCCTGGGATTTGCAGCATCAATATCTGACCGATGCGGGATTGACCCATGGTATAAAAGGTTTTGTGACTCGCTCCCTGCTGCACTATATCCGCCTCTGGGATATCCGGACCGTTCCAGGCGTGGATTTTTACCTGGCAAATTCACAATTTGTTGCGCAACGGATCTGGAAGTACTACAAACGCGAAGCCACCGTCATCCATCCGCCTGTGGAAATAGACCGGTTCAAGCTCAAAGCGGAAAAGGAAGATTTCTATCTGACCGTTTCACGTTTAGTTGCTTATAAAAAAGTTGATCTGATCGTTGACGCATTCCGACAAATGCCCGATAAACAGTTGGTGGTCATCGGCGATGGCCCTGAAATGAAAAGACTGCGCAAGATCGCAACGCCCAATGTCAAACTGATGGGTTTTCAGGATAATGAGACGATTGCAAACTATATGCAGAATGCCAAGGCATTCATCTTCGCGGCTGAAGAAGATTTTGGAATCGTCCCGGTGGAAGCGCAGGCTTGCGGAACACCCGTGATCGCCTTTGGCAAAGGGGGGGTATTGGAAACAGTCATTGAAGGAGAGACGGGATTCTATTTTGATGAACAAACCCCCCAATCCCTGGTTGCCGCCATTCACCAATTTGAAGCAGCCCCGCCTTTAAATTCGAAAACCATCCGACAGAATGCGGAAAGATTTGATAAAGAGCGTTTCAAGACCGTTCTGAAAACCTACGTGGATTCTCATTACCGGGATAAATAGCCAGTTGAAAGGTGACCTGAAGATGGGTGTTTCACCTGAAAAGATGGGCCATTCAAGAAAAAACCAAAACTATAAGATGAATCTGATCCTGGTCCTATCCGACACTTTAGCAGTTGGATCAGCAATTATCATTTCAGCCCTTATCCGCCAATTATTGACCCCCGTTATGGGGGAAACTGTAAACTGGCCATTGATTTTAAATAGTTTGTTCTTTTACGTCCCTTTCACCCTTTTTTTGGCCTGGTTGACGGGCCTTTACCCCGGATGCGGGCTGGCATCTGTGATCGAGATGCAAAAAGTCCTCTATGTGACCACCCTCGCGTCAATTTTCCTGGGTGTTGTTCTTTTCCTTCAACAGTCAGGCTTATCCTATTCCCGCTTGATCTTCATCCTGACCTGGGTCTTATCCGCGGGCCTGATGGTCGCAGCCCGGTTCACTCTGCGCAACACGCTCTCACGGAAGAGTTGGTGGGGAATTCCCCTGATTGTGGCTGGTGATCCAGCCAAAACGAAACAGGTGATTGAAATGCTCATCAGCAATCGCCGCATGGGCCTGCGACCAGTCTATTCTTTTGACCCGCAGAACAGGGAATCGCAGACAATCAAAGGTGTGCATCCCATCAAGGATAAAGACCAATTAATGGATTTGGCTCAAAAAGATGGGATTGAATACGTCGTCCTGACGGACTCAATGGACGATAAACTCACCGCAGAAATCTACTGGATGCGGGATATCTTTCCCCACATGCTGTTCGTACTGAGCACTTCGCCTTTCAGCACCCTTTGGTCCCAAACGATAGACTTGCATGGTACGCTTGTGGTGAGCACAGATTACCGATTGCTTAATAAAAACGAACGCACGATCAAATATATCGTGGATAAAGTTCTGAGCATCCTGTTACTGCTTTTGAGCTGGCCGATTTTCCTGATCCTCTTATTGCTCGTGAAGTTGGGTTCAAAAGGGCCTGCGATCTATTCTCAAAAACGGCTCGGACTCAACGGGCTGGAATTTGACAGTTATAAATTCAGGACGATGTATTTGAATGCCGAAGAGAAATTGACCGAACTCCTGGCCAATGATCCTGAAGCGGCTCAGGAATATGATTACTATCACAAACTCACCAACGACCCCCGCGTCACCAAAATCGGGCGTTTTCTCAGACGCTACAGCCTGGATGAGGTTCCCCAATTGATCAATGTGCTCAAAGGCGATATGAACCTGATCGGCCCGCGCAGCTATCTGCCCCGGGAGCTGCCAGATATGGGCCAGCATGCCAAGATCATCCTGAAAATCAAACCCGGCCTCACGGGTTGGTGGCAGGTCATGGGACGCAATGCCACGTCCTTTCAGGAACGGCTCCTGCTCGATGAATATTACATCAGCAATTGGTCCATCTGGCTGGATATCTTCGTTGTGATCAAAACGGTATGGGTGCTGATCAGCGGCCAAGGCCGGTAACGCGATAACGCTGGTCCTCAAGGTGCTTTTCTCCAACGATGGAAACCCCGCTCTCCACTGCCGAAACGCGGTAAAATTCTGGCTGACTTCTGCGCCTGGCGCTTATTGATAAAGGAAGCATATAATGATGAATTTCAAAACGATATGCATCATTGGGATGGGATATATCGGCTTGCCGACGGCGAGCGTTTTTGCCAATCATGGAATCAAGGTCCTGGGGATGGATGTCAACGCGGATGTGATTGGACACCTGAAAGCCGGCAAAGTGCACATCTTCGAACCCGGCCTGCAAAAGCTCTTCCACCAGGCGCTGGAAAGCGGCAGGCTCCAGGTCGCCACGGAAGTCTCCCCGGCGGAAGCCTTCATCATCGCCGTACCAACCCCCTTTTTTGAGGATAAATCAGCCGACATGCGCTATGTCGAATCCGCGGCCGAATCAATTGTCCCCCACCTGCAGCCCGGAAATCTGGTGATCCTCGAATCCACCTCCCCGCCGCAAACCACGGTGGGGCTGGTGGCGCCCATCCTCGAGAAGAGCGGCCTGAAAGCCGGCAGGGATTTCCTGCTCGCCTATTCGCCGGAGCGGGTCCTGCCCGGCCGGATCCTGGAGGAGCTGGTGGGCAACGCCCGAGTGATCGGCGGTGTGGACCCGGCCTCAGCAGAGGCCGGCCGCGACCTCTACCAGACCTTTGTTCAGGGCGATATCATCCTGACGGACGCGACCACGGCCGAGATGGTCAAACTGATGGAAAACACCTCCCGCGATATCAATATTGCGATTGCCAATGAATTTTCCCGCCTCGCCGAAAAATTTGGCGTGGATATCTGGGAAGCGATCGGAATCGCCAACCTGCACCCCCGGGTGGAGATCCTGCGCCCTGGGATCGGCGTCGGCGGCCACTGCATCGGCGTGGACCCCTGGTTCCTGGTGGAAGCCGCCCCTGAGACCGCCCGCCTGGTGCGGACCGCCCGGGAGATCAATGACGCCCAACCCGCTTTCATTGCCGACCTGGTTGACCAGACTGCCGGCGGTGTGGCAGGTAAGACCATCGCCTTATTAGGGCTGGCCTTCAAGCCCAATGTGGATGACCTGCGCGAAAGCCCGGCTGTGAAACTGGCGCACGACCTGGAATTCCGCGGCGCCAAGGTGCTGGCCTATGAACCCTTCAAGCCGGAGGCCGGGTTGCCCGGCATCACCCAGGTGACCACTCTGGCCGAAGCGCTCTCCGAGGCGGACCTGGTCCTCCTAGCTGTGGCGCATGACCAGTTCAAAGCGCTGGACCCGGCCGAGACCGCCCGGCAGACCCCCGCCAAAGCCGTCTTTGACGCAGTCAAAGCCTGGGATAAGCCGAAATGGGAAGCGGCCGGTTTCGCGTTCACAGGGCTGGCCCGGCGCTTCTAGTTCCGCACACTGACAAAGTATCTGCAAATAAACCTCACACCACCGGAGGCGGAAATGCTCGGTGCAATGATTGGCGATATCGTCGGATCGGTCTACGAATGGGACAACATCCAAACCACCGACTTTGAATTCTTTAAACCCACCTGTTTCTTCACCGATGACACGGTGTTGACCGCCGCGACAGCCCAGGCCCTGCTGACCGATGGGGACTATGCCCGCGCCTATCAGGATTTCTCCCGCCGCTACCCCGGGCGGGGCTATGGCGGCCGCTTCGCCCGGTGGATTCAGCAGGAAAACCCCCAACCCTACAACAGCTGGGGCAACGGTTCGGCGATGCGGGTCAGCCCGGTGGGCTTCGCTTTCAATACGGTCGGAGAAGTGCTCGCGGAGGCCGAACGCAGCGCCCGCGTGACCCATAACCACCCCGAAGGGATCAAAGGTGCGCAGGCTGTCGCACTTGCCATTCTCCTTGCCCGGCAGGGCGTGGACAAAGTGGAAATCAAAGATGAAATTGCCGGGCGATTTGGCTATGACCTGGCGCGGACCCTGGATGAAATCCGGCCAGCCTATTCATTCAACGAATCCTGCCAGGGGACCGTCCCGGAAGCGATCATTGACTTTCTGGAATCCGCGGATTTTGAAAATGCCATCCGGCTGGCGATCTCCCTGGGCGGCGACAGCGACACGCTGGCCAATATTACCGGCGGGATCGCTGAAGCGTATTATGGCATCCCGGAGGAAATCGCGGAAAAGGGGAAATCGTATCTGCCGGACGAGTTTTTGGAAATCATTTACAGATTTATAAATGCGGTGAAGTAGAAATCCAAGTTGTAAAAGAAAACCCTAAAGGCGTAACAATGTCTTCGGATGGAGATTGCCACCTCATGCCCTTTGGGCGTTCCTCGCAAAGACGGAACATCACTGCGTTGCGCAGGCGATGCAGGGGTCAAAAGCCCGGACCACCCGGCCCACCGCTTTCTCCAGTTCAAGGTTAATGCCCTGCGGGGTGATATAGCGTTCGCCAGCTACTTTCAGCGCGCGTTCGATCGCGCCCATGTTATGCACGGTGGGGATGATGAACTCTGCCTCAGCGATCAACCCATTCTCGATGATGTAGTGATGGATCAATGGGCCGCGGGGGGCTTCAACCATCCCATAGCCCTCGCCATCCTTGAGGCTGTAGGGCACCGAAGTATCCTCATAATCCAGGTCTTTGGAGAGCATCTCAATCGCCCGCTCAAAGGCGTAGACCAGTTCGATCCCCCGGCAGAGATCAAAGAGCAGGATCGGGTGGGCCGGCTTGCCAAACTCAGCCGTCAGCCGCTCCAGATAATAATCCGCACAGGGGGTGCCCATGGTTTTCGTCAGATTGATCCGCGCCAGGCTGTTGGCCCGCAGCACTTCACCTTCATAGGTGGACTTGCCGGCGAAGCTGTAATCCGTCTTTTCATAATCCAGAAATTCGCGGAACAGCCGCGGCGGGAAGCTGGCCCGTTCATTGCCATTCGGACCCAGCACCCGGATCGTGTCGCTGTTGAATTCGGGCTTGCTGCGCCCCGTTGAAGCGATGTAATAGGCCGGCTGGTCATCGCCCCAGGTGCCGATCCGTTCGCGCATCGCCATCGACATATCCCAATACTCATCAAACAGCTCGCAGGCAATGGTGATCGTATCCTGCATCTCCTTGAGCATCTGGGCCGCGGCTTCGGCCTTGATCCCGCTGGTCACGCCGCCGATGATCGCCTTGACCGGATGGATAAACTGCCCTCCGGCAAGGGTGATCAGCTTGGTGCCGATCTGCCGGACTTTCAACGCCCGTTGGGCCAGGCTCAATTGCTGCTCGGGGTTGGCCTCGCTGTCCTCCATGTGGAAGATGCTGCTGGCGCCGACCCGGTCAGGCATCGTGAAAATGAACAGCGAAGTTGCCTGGTTTTGGATCAGCTGCCCCAACAGCAGCAGTTCCCGGATCTCATTTGCCAACCGCGGCGGTTTGACATCCAGCGCGTTTTCCAGCGCTTTCACCGAGGCGACATGGTGCGCCGTGGAGCAGACGCCGCAAATCCGCGGCACGATCACCGGCATCTGTTCGGCCGGCGTTCCCTGCACAAAGTAGCGGAAGCCGCGCATCTCGATCGCCTGGAACTGGGCTGAGACCACCGCACCATCCTGAATTTCCATTTCAACCCGGGCGTGGCCTTCAATCCGGCTAAGGGGGAATCGAAGAATTGTCATTTTACAACACCTTGTCTTTCGGCCTGGGCGGACGGCCGCCTTCGGAATAATCGGTGAACTGGAACAGGAACAGCGAAAGCTGAGGGGAATGCAGCGCTGCCTTGATCTCCTCGGGGGGGATATCCGTCATCCGCTCGAAAACGTTCTGAATCCGGTCAAACCAGACCGAGGACTCCTTCTCGATATAGGCATCTGATGGCCCGCGGCAGCCCACACAGGGGTGCCCGGGTTTGGTGCAAATCGCCCGGCAGCCGCCCCGGGTGGAAGAGCCCACGCAGAGATAGCCCTGGTTGATCAGGCAGATATCCGGCAGCACCTCGCCCTGCTGGAAGCCCACCAAATGCTGGGGGCGCATATCCTTCAGCTTTTTGCGGCCGCATTCGACACAGACAATGCCGCTGGCCTCATAGCCTTCCGGGTCAATCAGCGCCGCCATGAAGAGTTCCGGCGTGGGCGGGCAGCCCGGCAGGTAAAGGTCCACGTCCACAAAAGCGTCAATCGGGTGGCTCTTGGGCAGCAAATGCGGCAGGTGATGCCGGCTGGACTGCGCCAGGAACATCTGGCGGACGTCATCGCGGTCGCCCAGGTTGGAAACCCCGCCGGAGATTGCGCAGGTGCCCACCGCGATCACCCGGTCCACCTTTTCGACCGCTTTCTTCAGGTTATAAATGTCCTCGTCATTCCGCACACCGCCGCTCACCAGCAGGATTTCAGTATCCTCCGGGACGGAAGCGGTCGAAACCACCAACGGCATATAGACCAATTGATATTGGTCCACCCATTCGTTCGCGTTGATCAGGGAAACTTCACAACCGGCGCAGCCCGAAAGCTGCAAGACAGCAAATTTGGGCAGTTGTTTTTTATCTGGCATGGTGAGCCGTCCTTAACCGTCCCTATCCTACTCCCGAAAACAAAGCAAGCACTTTTCGGGTTAATCCACCAATATTAAATCCATTTTACTGCACTCTGCTCTGAACTCGGTTTCAGGGTTAATTTTTTAATCCTGATCCAATTTTCTTATCCCAAGGATATGTTAAAATGGATCATAGTAGCTATGGGATTATATCCAGAGGAGCACATGCAACCCACACTTGATTATATTAAACAAATCGCCCTGGATGCCGGCGAGATCCTGCAACAGATGTCCGGAGGCGAGTTGGATATTCAACACAAAAGCCTCAAGGACCTGGTCACCCGTGCGGACCGGGCCGCCGAGGATTTCATCATCGGCTCCTTGCGCAAAGGCTTCCCGGACCACACCATCAACGCGGAGGAGTCCGGCCACCTGGCAGGCGAAACCGACCACCAATGGTTCATCGACCCGCTGGACGGCACCCTCAACTATGCTCACGGGATGCCGATCTACAGCATTTCCATCGCCTATGCCTATCAGGGCGAGCTGCAGCTGGGCGTGGTCTACGACCCAAGCCGCAAGGAGTGCTTCAGCGCTGAACTGGGGGCGGGCGCCTGGCTCAATGACCAGCCGATCCAGGTTTCCCGGTTTGAAGACCTGATCGACTGCATGCTGGTGACCGGCTTTCCCGGGAACCGGTGGGGGCAGCCCGACGACAACTTCGGCAATTTCCTCCGCTTTTCCCATAAGGTCCAAACCGTCCGCCGCCTGGGGTCGGCCGCGCTGGATGCGGTCTATGTGGCCGCCGGCCGCCTGGATGGCTTCTGGGAGGATGGGATCCATGATTGGGATATCGCTGCCGCAGGCCTGATGATCCGGGAAGCGGGCGGGGTGGTCACCAACCTCTATGGCGACCCGGATTTCCTCAAAGAGCCTGTCAGTATGGTGGCGGCCAACCCGATCATCCACGCAAAAATGCTGGCCGTCCTGGCCGAGGAACGCCAAACCCGTTCAATACCTTAAATCCAAAAATCACCA
>WOYY01000010.1:15172-33211 GCA_011620555.1 Anaerolineaceae bacterium
CGTCCTGGCCGAGGAACGCCAAACCCGTTCAATACCTTAAATCCAAAAATCACCAATTTTGAAGCTGGCGGTTTTCTTTTTCAAAGAGAAACTGTTATCAGGAGGATTTCTTCCGGGTGGAAAACCCCAGTAATTTGTTTAGCAGGCAGAAACCGATCAACCGGTCACCAACAAAATGGCGCTCAAAATGCCCAAACGATTGCCCAGGTCCCTGAAATCACACCGATGAAATATAAAGCAGCGATAACAATTGCAGCGGTGACACGGATAATACGGTCCAAACCACTCTCGTTTTTCATTTTCGATAACTCTTTAATGAGTTTATTTACTCCTTTAGATGATTCTCCCAACCTTTGGTTCTATTGCCGAACAACCCTCAGGAAATAAATTTCTTTGATAAAATAGTGACCAAGGGAGGAAATCTACCATGCAGCCCGCACCAAGTGACACAGCCAAACGCTCACCCCTCCAGGGTTTCCTGCCTTTTCTCTGGATGGCGCTGGCTTTTACAGCCGGCATTCTGATCGAAGATCTGGCGCGCTGGCCCGGCTGGGTTTGGGCTGCGGGGGCTGGCGCTTCGGTCCTGATGCTCATCCTGGCCCGCTCCCTGCCCCTATCCCGCGCCATCACCCACCGGCTCTGGCGGTGGACCGGCGCAGCGCAGCGGCCGCCCAGGGCCGTGCTCGTGGCCATTGCCCTGCTGGGCGGGTGGCGGATGGCCGCTGCCCTGCCCAGGATCACGCCCGAGACACTCGCCTATTACAACGACCGGGGGACCGTCCAGCTGTTGGGCACCATCGTGGACGCGCCTGACCCGCGCGACACCTACACCAACCTCACCATCCGGGTGGACCAGCTGCGCCCTTTGGAAGCGGCCGTCACCCAGGTCAGACCGCTGGATGTCGCTGGCAAAGTGCTGGCCCAGGTTCCGCCCGGCGAAGAGTGGGCCTATGGCGACCAGGTCCAAGTCACCGGCACCCTCCAGACGCCCTATGACAGCGCAGACTTTTCCTACCGCGACTACCTGGCCCGCCAAGGCATCGGCAGTCTGATGCCCTATGCCGCGGTCACCCAGCTCGGGAGCGGGGGTGGCAGCCCCATCCGGTCGGCGCTGTATCGCCTGCAGGAAAAGGGTTTCACCGCCCTGCACGCCCTCTTCCCCGCTCCCGAGTCGGACCTATTGGCCGGGATCCTGCTGGGCCGCGATCAGGGTCTCTCTCCCCGGTTGGAAGAGGCCTTCCAGCGCACCGGCACAACCCACATCATTGCCATTTCAGGCTTCAACATCGCCATCCTGGCCGGGCTTTTCACGGGGATCGCCACCCGGCTCCTGGGCCGCTGGTGGGGCGCGTTGGCCGCCCTGCTTGGGATCAGCGGCTACACCATCCTGGTGGGGGCGGATGCGGCCGTGGTCCGGGCGGCCATCATGGGCGCTTTTGGCGTCTTCGGCGGGCTGTTCGGCCGCCGGCAGAATGGGCTGAACAGCCTGGGAATGGCCGCGCTCGGGATGCTGCTGCTGAACCCCAATATCCTTTGGGATGTCGGCTTCCAGCTTTCCGCCGCGGCCACTCTGGGGCTGGTGCTTTATGCCCAGCCGATCGAGGAGCGGTTCCTCGGCCTGATGATGCAGAAAATGGAGGAGAACCAAGCCCAGCGGCTGATCGGCCCGATCTCCGAGTTCTTCCTCTTCACCATCATCGCCCAGGTGATGACATTGCCAATTATGGCCTACCACTTTGGCGGCATCTCCTGGATCGCGCTGATCGCCAACCCCCTGATCCTGCCCGTGCAGTCGCTGGTGATGATTCTGGGCGGGCTCGCCATGCTGGGCGGGATGGTCCTGCCCGGCCTGGGCCGCATTCTGGCGATCCTCGCACAGCCCTTTGTAACTTACACCATCCGAATGGTGACCTTGCTCTCCCGACTGCCGGGCGGCGACCTGATCCTCCCAAAATTTAATCCGCTCTGGCTGCTGCTTTTCTACGGCCTGCTCTTCTTCCTGACCCTGATCCCCAAACCCCAGCAGCGCGCCGCCCTGAGCAAGGTGCTGAAGCCGCAATGGGGATTGCTGGTGCTGGCTGGGCTGGTCATCTTGACCTGGAGCCGGGTTTTGGGCGCCCCGGATGGTGACCTGCACCTCACCCTGCTGGATGAAGAAGGCACGGTGCTGATCCAGACGCCCACCGGGAACAGCCTTCTGATCGGCGGCGGCCAGCGTCCCTCAGCGCTCAACCAGGCGCTCGGGGAGATGCTGCCTGCCGGGCAGCCCGAACTGGATGTCCTGGTGGTGGGCAGCACCTACCGCGACGACCTCAACGCCCTGAGCGGCAGCCTGAGCGGCCACCCGGCGGAGCTGGCCCTCTGGGGGGTGGACCCCGAGACCAACCAGACCACCGCAACGGTCTACAGCACGCTGGAGGCGGGCGGATCACCCATCGAGCCGTTGACGCCCGGCCAGGTCCTCCACCTCGATGAGGGCATTGAACTCCGTGTCCTTTGGACGGGCGAACGCGGGGCGGTGCTCTGGCTGGATTGGAAAAACTTCAGCGCCTTGCTGCCAACCGGGAAGGTAGCAGAAAGTTGGTTGAACCTCCCCGAAGCGCCGGATGTGATCCTGCTGCCGGACGGCCTGAAGGCCGACGAGATTCCCCTGCCAGCGATCAACGCCTGGCAGCCCACCGTCCTCCTGCTGCCGCTGGCCGAGGCGGATCTCCCCCTCCACGGTGACCATCCGGTCATTTCCCTGCTGGAAGGGTATTCCCTCCTGACCACCACGGATCACGGCTGGATCCGAGTGAGCACGGATGGGGAGAAACTCTGGGTGAACGGGGAGTATTAGCCCGCTTTCCCATGCGCAGGTCACGTGCCGCGCAGCGCACGTGACAACAATCTCAACCTGATCCTTGCCCAATCGCTCAAACGAACCTAGAATTAGGCCATAATAAAACGAACGACCAACCCGGAGGACCAACCCATGTCAGCATTGCCCCCTGCTTTTGACCTTTCCAAAGAATTTATCACCAGCCAAAAAATCGGCGCGCCCATCGTGGCGCTCGAATCGGCTGTGATCACCCACGGGCTGCCCCGCCCCACCAACTACGAACTCGCCCGCGATGTGGAAGCGGATGTGCGCGCGCAAGGCGCGCAACCCGCCACCATCGCCCTGCTCGACGGGCGGATCAAGGTAGGCCTGGCGCCCGGGGAACTGGAGCGGCTGGCGAACCTGGACAAGACCCGCAAGATCAGCCCCCGGGATTTCGGAATCGCGCTCGCCAACGGCCTGAGCGGGGGCACCACCGTCGCGGCGACCCTGCATGTCGCCCACCTGGCCGGCATCCGGGTCTTCGCCACCGGCGGAATCGGCGGGGTTCATCGCGGCAGCACCTTTGATGTCTCTGCGGACCTGCCTCAGCTGGGCAAATCCCCGCTGGTGGTGGTCTGTGCCGGCGCAAAATCGATCCTCGACCTCCCCGCCACACGGGAAGTGCTCGAAACCCAGGGCGTCCCCGTGGTCGGCTATCAGACTGATGATTTCCCCGCCTTTTATACCCGCTCCTCCGGCCTGCCGGTGGATTACCGGGTGGACAGCCCCGAGGAGGCCGCCGCGCTGGCCACCGAATCCTGGAATGCAGGAATCCAATCGGCCGTCCTGCTGGTGGTGCCCCCGCCGGAAGAGACCGCTCTGCCGGAAGACCGGATGGAGGAAGCTGTGCTGGCCGCCATTGCGGAAGCCGAAGACCTCGACATCCACGGCGCGGCGACCACGCCCTTCCTGCTCCAGCGGGTGAGTGAGATCACCCAGGGTGAGAGCCTGACGGCCAACCTGGCTCTGCTGCGCAACAACGCCAAAGTTGCGGCCCAGGTTGCGGTCGCCCTGTCTGATATGAAAAAACCTCCCAGTTTCTAGGAGGTTTCACATTTCCTTTGGTTGGTGGCGCCGCTCAGTTCGGCCTGGGGGTCGGTGTGATCGTGGGCGTTTGGGTCGGCCAAAGCGTCTGGGTCGGCGTCACTGTCCCGGTTCTGGTCGGCGTGCGGGTCTGGGTGGCTGTGGCGGTGGCTGAAGCCGTGCCGGTGGGCGTGGCCGCCTCACCCGTCACCGTGAAGAACCCGGAGACCTTCCACTCCGTCCCAACAAAGATCTGCACGACATAGGAGCCGGGCTGCCAGGTGTCACTGTCCGGGTCCCAATCGGTATAGCCATAGCCGCCGCTGCCGCCGTTCCAGGGGCTGGATTCATAGTAGACCAGTTCGCCATCCCGATACCAAAGCGCGCTCCACTGGGACCCATCGGCCATATTGTTGTAACTGAAAGTGCCATAGAGATGGCCGACAGGGTTATCAAAAGTATCCGAGGGATTGACAGGCTGCAAACCGTCATCAATGCTCTGTCCAAATTGCAGCGGGCTGAAAACGGCATCCGGGTTCGGCGTCGTCTCGCCCTCGAAGCCATCGGCGATATCCTCCGGCATGCTGGGCGTGCTGGTGATGGACGGCGTTTCGGTAATGGTCGGGGTCAGGGAGATTGTCGGCGTCAACGTGATGGTTGGCGTCAGAGTGATCGTCGGGGTCAGGCTGGGGGTTGGCGAAGGCGTGATAAAAGTGTAGACAACCGGTTCGGAATATTTAAAGATCACCCAGCTGATCGGGATCAGCAGGATGCCAAACAAAACCAGCCGCCAGCCGCGCATCACGCCGCGGTGACGCTTGGCGAAAAAGGGAATCTTCCGGCTTTTAAAAATGCCTTTGGTCCCAAAGAACAACATCAGCCCGGCCGCAATGACGGCAATGATGGTCGCCATCAGGACCGTTGAATGGATATCAACTTGAATCATAGAGAGGACATTCCTCGATTTCTCCAAATTATAGCGTATTTTTCCTTACAGCAATCTCCCCAGAAGCCCAAGTTCGGTTAAAATCAGTAGAGTGATCAATTTACTGGAACGCCAACCATGCCGCTGAACAACGGTTTTCTGCTTAATAACCGCTATCGCATCCAGGATATCCTTGGGCAGGGGGGAATGGGTGCGGTTTACCGCGCAATTGATGAGAACCTCAATGTGACGGTGGCGGTCAAGGAGAACTCTTTTTTCTCCGAGGAATATGCCCGGCAATTCCAACGTGAGGCCCAGATCCTGGCCTCCCTTCGGCATCCCAACCTGCCCCGGGTCTTCGATTATTTTGTGATCGACCAACAGGGGCAATATCTGGTGATGGATTACATCGCCGGGGACGACCTGCGGCAGTGGATGTCCCGCGGAGAGCGGATCACGGAGGGCGAAGCCCTGCAGATTGGGATCGCCATCTGCAACGCGCTGATCTACCTCCATTCGCGGGTCCCGGCGATTGCCCACCGCGATATCAAACCCGGCAATGTCAAGATCACGCCCGGCGGCGAGGTCATCCTGGTGGATTTCGGACTGGTCAAGATCATGAACAACCAGGAGATCACCACGACCGCGGCCCGGGCCATGACGCCGGGATATTCCCCGCCCGAGCAGTACGGCCCTGAACCCACCGACCACCGCTCCGATATTTTTTCCCTGGGCGCAACCCTCTACGCCGCCCTGGCCGGTTACCTGCCCGAAGACAGCCTCGCCCGCGCCACCGGCAAAGCGACCCTCACCCCGCTGCGGGAATACAATCCCCGGCTTTCCGATCTGACCATCCGGGCAATTGAAAAAGCGATCCAGCTCCGATTTGAAGACCGCTGGCAGTCGGCCCAGGAATTCAAGGATGCTCTGATCGAGGCCCGGCGGGCCTTGCCGGTGGACCAGCGGGCCAGCCGGCGTCTGGCCGTGATGACCCAAACCGAACCGGGCGGCGCCTTGCGCCCACCCCAAAAGCGCAGCAAACGCTCTCTGGCAAAGATCCGGGATCTTATTTTTGGGAAACGCCCCAAATTTGACCCGATCTGGTCCATTTTTGGCATTCTCATCTTTTTTATTCTCGCCGCGCTGCTCTATATCCTGCTCAATCCCCAGGGATTCAGGGCTCTTTTCGGCGATCCGACGCAGGGTTTCGCAACGGCCACCAGCCCCATCACCAGCCCGCCGGAATTCACCGCCACCGCGGACAGCCAGGCCACCGAGCTAGCCGGGATCCTGACCCCCCAACCCTCCCCAACCCCGCTGGGCGGCGGCGAGATCATCGCCTTCACCTCCGATCGCAGCGGGCTTCCGCAGATCTGGACAATCGATGTCTCCACCCAGCAGGCCGTCCAGTTAACCCAGGTGAGGGATGGCGCCTGTCAGGCCGACTGGTCGCCGGACGGCTCCCAAATCGTGTATACCTCTCCCTGCACCCGCAAGCGGCCCCAGTACCCAGGTTCCAGCCTCTATATTCTGGACCTGGAAAGTGGGCAGGTGACTGCCCTGCCGCCTTCCCTGGAGGGCGACTTTGACCCCGCCTGGTCGCCGGATGGCGAGTGGATCGCCTACACTTCGCTGGTCAATGGGCGGATGCAGATCATGAAGATCCGGGTGGCTGATCTCGAGACGGTCGTGCATCTTTCCGATGGCGTCTATGACGATCACCAGCCCGCCTGGTCGCCCGATGGCGAAAGGCTGGCCTTCGTCCGCATCCGCAGCGTCGGGCAAATCTGGTTGATGGATGCGGATGGCGAGAACCCTGTCCAGTTCACTCTCTCCGGCGCGATTGATAACAGCGACCCGGTCTGGTATCCTGAAGAGGACCTGATCCTCTTCAGCCAGGTTTTGGGACTGGGCAGCCCTTCCAAGCAGATCTACGGGATGCGCCTGGAAGATATCGGGACCCCGGAGGAATACATCATCCTCCCCGGGGCGATTTCCAGCTATATTCCCCTGATGGATCATGTCGATATTTCGCCCGATGGCAATTGGCTGGCTTTCGATTATTGGTATTACGACGTCCTTTCGGATATTTACATCATGGCCTTCCCCGGCACGAACCTGACCCAGGTGACCGTGGACCCGGCCCTGGATTACGATCCCGTCTGGAAGCCGGCCTATTAATCCAAAGCCTGATTCCCGCCATCACCCTTGCCGGAACGAGTGCGATGTAACCCTTCCGGCCCACTTTTCATCTAAAGAATAAAAGAACTAACGAAGCATTAGAAGCATTAAAGGAGAAACTATGGAATATCATCATTTAGGCAAAGCAGGTTTAAAAGTATCGGAATTATCCCTGGGCGCGTGGGTCACTTACGGCAACCAGTTCGGTGTGGCGGAAGCCAAAGAGATCATGACCGCGGCCTATGAAGCAGGCGTCAATTTTTTTGACAATGCCGAGGCCTATGCCTCCGGCCAGGCAGAAATCATCATGGGCGAAGCCCTCAAAGACCTGGGCTGGGCGCGCAAAGACTACCTCGTCTCCACCAAGATCTTCTGGGGCGGCAGTGGCCCCAACGACCGCGGCCTCTCCTATAAGCACATCATCGAGGGTGTGAATGGCGCCCTCAAACGGCTCCAGCTGGACTATGTGGACCTGGTCTTCGCCCATCGGCCGGACCCGGAAACCCCGATCGAGGAAACCGTCTTCGCCTTCAACCAGGTCATCCGGGATGGCAAGGCCTTTTACTGGGGCACCTCCGAATGGTCCGCGGCCGAGGTGATGCGGGCAACCGACTTCGCCCGGCGCAACAACCTGCGGCCGCCTTCCATGGAGCAGCCGCAATACAACCTCTTCCACCGCCGCCGCTTTGAGATGGAATATGCCCCGCTCTTCAAGGAGCTGGGCTATGGCACCACCACCTGGAGTCCGCTCGCGGGCGGCATCCTGACCGGAAAATACAACGATGGCAAAATCCCGGAAGACAGCCGGGCCAACCTCAAGGATTTTGAATGGGTGAAGAAACAAGCCCAGGACGAGACAAAGATCGCCGCCTCCCGCAAACTGGCCGACCTGGCCGCGGAACTGGACATCACAGAAGCGCAGCTCTCCCTCGCCTGGCTGCTCAAGAACCCCAATGTCAGCACGGTGATCACCGGCGCCAGCAAGGTGAGCCAGGTGCATGAGAACATGAAGGCTGTTGACGCCAAAGAAAAACTGACCGACGATGTGATGGAACGCATCCATGAGATCGTCAAGGATATTGAAGACTGACCCTCTCTTTTCACAGTGTGTGGTTCAATGAGACGCTCCGCTGGAGCGTCTCATCCGTTAAAGCCGTCTCATTTTGATTTCATCCCGATCCGAGTTAAAATGAGGATGCAGGTTTAAGTCCAATAGACCAAAGGAACACCCTATGCCCCCCATTCTTTATCTCCTCGACGGTCATGGCCTGGCCTACCGGGCCTATTACGCACTCACCGCCGGCGGGACGCGCGCCAACACCTTCCAGACCAGCAGCGGGGAGCCGACCGCCGGCGTTTACGGCTTCACCAGCATCCTGCTGCGGATTTTCGAGCAGGAAAGCCCCGACTACCTGGCCGTCGTCTTTGACCGGGGTAAGACCTTCCGCCACGAGATGTATGCGGACTACAAAGGCACCCGGGCCAAGATGCCGGATGACCTGCGCAGCCAGGTGGACCGCATGCGCGAGATCGTGGATGCCTTCAATATCCCCCGCCTGGAGCGCGACAACTACGAGGCCGATGATGTGCTGGGCAGCGTGGCCCGCTGGGCCGCGCAGGAAAAGGGACTGGGCGTCAAGATCATCACCGGCGATAAGGACCTGCTGCAATTGGTTACCGACCAGGTGATCGTGAACCTCTCCGGCAGCAAGCTCTCCGACGCCAAGGATTACTTCCCGGAGGATGTCAAAGCCAAACTGGGCGTGGCGCCCGCCGAGGTTGTGGACCTCAAAGCCCTGATGGGCGACACCTCCGATAACATCCCCGGCGTGCGGGGCATCGGCCCCAAGACCGCCGTCAAACTGCTGGAAGAATATCACACCCTGGATGGGATCTACGCCCATCTTGATGAGATCAGCGGCAAGGCGAAAACCGCCCTGGAAGAAAACAAGGACAACGCCTACCTCAGCCAAACCCTTGCCCGGATCGTCACCGATCTGGATGTCACGCTGGACCTCGACCAGGCCCGAATCGACCGCTTCAACCCGGCCGCGGTGGAAGACCTCTTCCGCGAATTGGAGTTCCGCACCCTGATGCGCCAGCTCAACGCGCTGGTGAAAAAGATGCAACCAGGGATGACAGAAGGGGAACAGATGGACCTCTTCACCAAGAGCGAATCGGCAGCGCCTGCCGCCGAAGAGATGGAAGGCCAGATCAAAACCATTCTCGTGAACACACCCGAGACGCTGGCCGAGATGGTGAAAACGCTCAACGGGGCGGAGCTGATCGCCTTTGATACCGAAACCACCGACACGGACGTGATGCGGGCCAGGCTGGTCGGAATCTCGCTGGCCGTCGGTCCGGATCAGGGCTACTACATCCCGGTGGGACATGCCAAGGGGCAGCAGCTGCCGCTGGCGGACGTCCTCGCAGCCCTGAAAGCCCCCCTGACCAACCCGAAGATTGGCAAGGCGGGGCACAACCTGAAATATGACTACCTGATGCTCAAACGGAATGGGCTGACGGTCTCCCCGCTGAACTTTGACACGATGATCGCCGAGTGGCTGATCAACCCCGCCTCCCACAATCTGGGCCTCAAGAACCTGGCCTGGGTGCGGCTGGGCTATGAAATGACCCATATCGAGGAACTGATCGGCAAAGGGCGCACCCAGAAAACCATGGACCAGGTCCCTCTGGAAGAAGCCGCCCACTACGCCGCGGCCGATGCCGCGATCTGCCTGCGGCTGGTGCCCCAACTCCAGGCGGACCTTGAACAGCAGAATGCCGAAAACCTTTTCAGAACAATGGAAATGCCCCTGATCCCAGTCCTGGCCGAGATGGAAGAGACCGGCATCCTGCTGGACCGAGATTTCTTCAAGCGCTTCTCAAAGGAACTGGAAACCCGCATCAAGGAAATTGAAACCGATATCCAGCAAGCTGTGGGCTATGAATTCAACCTGAACTCCACCCAACAGCTTTCGGAAGCCCTCTTTGATAAACTCGGCCTGGAACCCCCCGACCGGGCGCACAAGACCTCCTCCGGGCACTATTCAACCGCCGCTTCCGTGCTGGAGGCGCTGGCCGGACAGCACCCGGTGGTCGAGTGGATCCTGGAATACCGCGAGCTGGAGAAACTCCGCTCCACCTATGTCGATACGCTGCCCACCCAGGTGAACCCGCAGACCGGCCGGGTGCACACTTCCCTGAACCAGACCGGAACGGTGACCGGGCGGATCGCTTCATCCGACCCCAATTTGCAAAACATCCCCACCCGCACCGAGATCGGCCGCCGGGTGCGCAACGGCTTCATCGCCGCCAAGGGCGCCATCCTGCTGGCCGTGGATTACTCCCAGATCGAACTGCGGATCGTTGCCCACATGGCCCAGGACAAAGCTATGCTGGCCGCCTTCCGCGCCGGGCAGGACATCCACGCCACCACCGCGGCCGCCGTGCATGGGATCGACCTGGCCGACGTGACGCCCGAGATGCGCCGCCATGCCAAGGCGATCAATTTCGGCCTGATCTATGGCATGAGCGCCTTCGGCCTGACCAACGCCACCGACCTGACGCTGGCCGAGGCGGAGGACTTCATCAAAGCCTATTTCAAGGAATTCCCCGGCGTCAAGACCTATCTGGACGGCATCCGGGAAAAGGCCGCCGAGCAGGGCTATGTCGAGACCCTGCTGGGGCGCCGGCGCTACTTCCCCAACCTGAAAAAGGGCGCCAGCCCTGTCATCCGGCAGCGGGAAGAGCGCGAAGCCATCAACGCCCCCATCCAGGGCACCGCAGCCGATATCATCAAGATCGCCATGCTCAAACTCCCCGATGAACTGGAGAAGGCCGGGCTGAAAGCCAAAATGAACCTGCAGGTGCACGATGAATTGATGTTTGAGGTGCCGGAAGCGGAACTGGAAGCGACCACCGCGCTGGTCAAACAGGTGATGGAGAACGCCTATCAGCTGGATATCCCCCTCAGCACGGAGGCCAAGGCGGGCCACAGTTGGGGCGAGATGGAAAAGATTTAATTTTACAAGTCCTGAGAAAACACCTCAGCCATGCTCATGCCGGTGATGCAGGTCCGGCCAATGCGGATGGCTGTGTTCCATCTCCTGATGAGTGTGCTCATGGGAATGCCGTCCTGAAAGGGGGTCGCCCTCCGGGTGGGCATGGCCGTGGTGCAGATCGGGGTGGAAATGGGTGTGCACGTGCGTGAACGAAGTGTGATGGTGCGCATGGCTGTGGGTCTCCCGGAAGAGCAAATAGATTGACACCAGGAAGAGCGCCAAAGCCGCCCATTGCAAGGCAGAGAGCGTATCCCCCAGCACAAGCGAGAAAAGCAGGCCAAAGAACGGTGCGCCGGAAAAGATCAATTGGGAGCGGATCGCGCCCAGGTTCTGCGCGGCGCTGATATAGAGCAGGATCGAAAGGCCGTAGGACACCGCGCCCAAGGCCAGCGCAGCGGTCAGGACCAGGGGCGTCACTTCCAGCGGAGCGACCGCCAGCCCCAGCCCGAGGTTGACGCTCCCCGCAACAAGGCCTTTCCAGAAGGTGCTCTGGGCCGGCGTGATCCCATCGATCAGCGCGGTGAGGTGGTTATCCAAACCCCAACAGAGGCAGGCCAGAGCCACCAAACCGCCCGCCTTGAACCCGACCACACCCCCGCCCCAGGCCATCAGGACGGCTGCCGTCAAAACGCCCAGAGCTGCCAGCCAGCCCCGGCCGGAGAGATGGTCCTTGAAGAACAGCACCCCGATCACGACCGTGGCGGTCATTTCCAGATTCAGCCAGAGCGACACCGAAGAGGCCGCGGCCATCCGCAGCCCGGCCAGCAGCAGGACCGGCCCCAACACACCGCCAAACAGGATCGCGCCAAACAGCCGGAGGGCGTCCTTCTTCGGCATCCGCCAGGGCAGCGCCACAGGCCGCTCGCGCAGCAGGATCACCAGCACGCCCAAAGCCGCGCCCAGGTAGAGCAGGCCCGCCAGTTGAAGATCGGTTAGGAAGCTGAGCAGCGGCTTGCCCAGGGGCGCGGCCGCGCCGAAGAGCAGGGCCGCAACCAGCGCGGCAATCGTTCCAAAACGCTTTTGTGATTCCATCAAGGTTATTATAGCCTCCGACAGATCAGAACTTCAATCTCCCCCCATTGTGATTGACCCTGTGGATTCAAACAGTCGCACTCGCCCGGCGATAAAGCTGCTCACGAATCTGGGAGACCTGGCGGCGCAGGCGGTCATCAGTTTCCATCAGGTCATTGACCTTGTCGCAAGCGTAGAGCACGGTGGTGTGGTCGCGGCCGCCGATCAGGTCCCCGATCCGCGGCAGGGAGACCCCCCCCTCCTCCCGCAGCAGATACATGGCGATCTGCCGGGGCAAGGCAACTTCGCGGGTGCGTTCCCGGCCAAGGATGCGCTCTTCTGAGACCCCAAAGGTGCGGCTGACGGCATGCAGCACATCATCCGGCTGCAGCTCACCTCCCTGCGGCAGGAAATCGATCAGGGCATTCTGGGTCAGCTCGAGGGTCAGCGGGATGCCGCTCAGGTCTGAATAGGCCAAGACCCGGTTGAGCGCGCCTTCCAGTTCACGGATGTTGGTTTGCACCTGGCGGGCGATGAACTCCAGGATCTCCGCGGGCACTGTCCGGCCTGCGCGTTCGGCCTTGGTGCGCAGGATGGCCAGCCGGGTCTCGACATCCGGCGCCTGCACATCAGCCGTGAGGCCCCACTCAAAGCGGGAGCGCAGCCGCTCCTCCAGTGCGCCCAGCGCCTTCGGAGAGCGGTCGGAGGAGATCACCAGCTGCTTGTTCTGCCCGTGAAGGGTGTTAAAGGTGTGGAAAAACTCTTCCTGAGTCGATTCCTTGCCCGCGATGAACTGGATATCATCTATCAGCAGCACATCCACCTGGCGATATTTCTCCCGGAAAGCGGGGGTGGTGTGCGTGCGGATCGCATTGATCAGGTCGTTGGTGAATTCCTCGGAAGAGACATAGAGCACGTTCAACCCCGCAGGCTGGCAGACATTGCCGATCGCATGCAGCAAGTGGGTTTTCCCCAGGCCCACGCCGCCGTAGAGGAACAGCGGGTTATAAGCCCGAGCCGGACTTTCCGCCACGGCCTGACAGGCGGCATGCGCCAGACGGTTATTGGAACCGACCACAAAGTTATCAAAGCGATAACGGGAGTTGATGCTGGAATTCTCAGGAGAAGCACTCGGCGCGGCGGTTGAGGTGACTTCAACTTGGGGTGTGGCGGCCAGCGGTGGCGCGGCGGCAGACCAGACCCGGACTTTGATTTCTACAGGGTTGCCGATCATGCCCGTCAGCAAGCGTTTCATTTTGGCGCTCAGCCGGTCTTCGATCCAATCCTTGGCATAAGCGTTTTTGACGCCGATTTCCACCAATTGCTTTTCTTCATCGTAATTCAGAAATTCAGCGCTTCGGACCCAGGTGTCAAAGGAGGCCTTGGACATTTCCAACTGAAGTTGCCCCAATGTGGCTTGCCAGGCATGTTCTGCATTCATATTTTCTCCTCTCGTCCCTAGGCCGCAATGATCCACTGCGTGCTATAAGTGCCTTAAAAATTAATCTGACAAAAAAACGCCACTGTATCATCCTACCAGTGGCGGTGGTATTTCGACTAAATTGGGTTCTATTTACCTGTCTAAAGGAGTTAGTCGCCCGCTCGATCAATTTGTAAAGAGTATTTTAGCAGACATCTGGATTCATCTCAAGCGGATTCAGCCTTTTTTTGCTAAAAAAAATCGAATCTTTAAGAAGGGCTTTTCTTAAAAAATATGACTCTCTTGATAAGAATTAATTCGCAGGATTGTCCGACAAGGGAGCGCCCTTTTAGCTGAGGGGGTCAAGCGAGCACCCCTATATATGGGGGTAAAAACCTTCCAGGTAGATTTGATGGTAGATATGGGGGAGCAAGCGATTCAGCCATGCCCGCTTTAATGCTCATTTGTTCGAAAATAAGATTCGGATTCTGGAATCGGCTTTAAGCATCGCCAATCATCATCCGGGCCGCGCGGCGCCCAATCTCCACGGCGAAGTTTGTCCCGCGGTCCCAGGGATACACCTGGCTCATGCTGGCGAAGTACAAGCCTTCCAGCGGGGTCTTGATCGCCGGGATGTTTCTGGAGTGGTTGACCAGCGGTACGGGCTGGGCATAGCGCGTCCGGAAAAGCCAGGTCTTCTTCACCCAGTCCGGCCGGAAATCCGGGTTGAACTTCACCAAATGCGGCAGGAACTTCTCCAGGATCTCCGCCTTGGAAAGCTCGAAATTCTCATGGTCCTGCGGCAGGTAGTCGCCGATATACAGGATGTGATCCCCGCCGAAATGTTCTGGTGAGAGGAAGTTGGTATGCTCCACCAGGGAGAGGAAGGGGAAGCCCGCGCTCTTGGGGATGTTGTACCAGTAGTAGCCCTCTTTGGAAAGCTGGTGTTCGAGCGAGAGCACCATCACCACTGCCCCCATGCTTTGCAGGGAGAGCAGCCCTTCCAGATAGTCCTGCGGCAGGTCGGGGGCCAGCCGGGCCAGCAGGGCCGGCGAGGTGGTTGTCAGGACCTGGTCAAAGACCTCCGAAACCTGGTCCAATTCGACCCGCACCTGCCCCTCCGCGGTGGAATGGATGGACCGGATCGAGGTGTTCAAGCGCAGGTCCACCCCCATCCGGCGGAGCCTCTCCGCGAACTGATCCGAGAAAGCCTGAAAACCGCCCTCAAAAGTGCCCAGCCGGGTGGTCCGGGCATGCAGCCGCGCCCACATCCAGGCCATGTTCACCACCTTGGCATACTCCTCGCCGAACTTGCCGATCATCATCGGCTCCCACATCGATTCGTAGACCTTGCTGCCCGCCCATTTCCGCATCCAGGCATCCACGGTGGATTTCTCCAAAGTGCGCCAGTTGGTGGTCAGCCGCAAGTACAGGCCCACCAGCCCAAAGCGGATCTTATTGATCCCCCAGCCCAGGCCGGGGTAAAGCAATGCGGCAAGGACCGAATCGAAGGGTCGGAATTTGCCCCGGTCATACATCACCGTGACCGGCCGGGGAAAAATCACCTTGTCCGCCAGGCCCAATTCATCAATCAGCCCCAGCATGTGGGAATCGGTCTGGAACCAGTGATGGTAAAACTGCTCCACCGACCAATCCCAGCCCGGCTCCTTGAAACCGGCCGCCAGCCCGCCGACATGGTCAGCTGCTTCAAAAATGGTGACGTCTCTGCCCGCCCGGGCAAGGTCATAGGCCGCAGCCATCCCGCCGATCCCGGCGCCGATCACGGCAACCTTAGCATTTTCTTTGGTCATTGATCCGATCCTTTGGTTTGGTCATCATCGTTAGCAGGTTCAATCTCTCTCCGTCTGAGCCTCCAGCTGGTCCACGTCCATGGTCCACTTTAGCCCCTCTCGGAAGAAGTAGATCGCGCCGACCACCGTGATCGGCACCCAGAGGGCGATCCGCAGGACAAGGGTGTACCCCAGGGCGGGTTCCGCCGCGATCCCGTAAGCTTCCAGCATCGTCCGGCCGGCGGCGTCAAAGGTGCCCAGGCCGCCCGGCGCGGCCGGGATCAGCAAAACCAGGTTAACAACGCCGTTGAGGAGCATCAACTGGCCGAAATTCAAGCCCAGCCCCAGCGCCTGGTTCACGCTCCAGTAAAGCCCCGTCTCCAACAGCCAGATCAGGACGGAGGTGAAGAGGATCATAAAGGCCTGGGCCGGAGAACGCAGGCTCATCAAGCCCTCGAGGAACTGATCCGCAATCCGGATCAGGGCATCCCGCCCTTTTTCAGGAATGATCTTTTGGATGATCCCCTGGATCAGATTCTGCGCGGGTTTGGGGAAAACCGCGATCAGGATAAAAACAGCCAGGCCAGCGAGGAAGATCACCACCGCCCAGGTCGCCAGGCTGCCCAATTGAGCAAATACCCCGCTGCCGGGCAGGGCAGCCAATTCGCCCAGGTTCAGCAGGACAAAGCCGACGATCACCACGGCATCAAAGATTCTTTCCACGACAACGGTCGCCAGGCTGCCGGAGATCGAGACGTCCTCACGCCGTTTGAGCACCACCGCCCGCAGGACCTCGCCCATCCGCAGCGGGAAGACGTTATTGCCCATATAGCCGATGTTGATGATCGGGAAAAGGGTCCGGATGGAGACCTTTTTGAGCGGCGCCAGCAGGAACTGCCAGCGCCAGGTGCGCACCAGGACGCCGAGGGCATAGAGCGCCAGGCCAGGGAGCAGCCAGCCATATTTCACAGCGGCCAGGGTCTCCCACAGCGCAGGATAATCGATCTTGCGAAAGGCCAGGTAGAGGAACACAGCCGAGATCAGCAGTCCCACCCAGAGAAGCCAGCGTTTGGAGTTTCGTTTCATGCCCTCGATTCTACCATGCAGGGCATTTTCAATAAGGATTTGCTTGGATAATAATTTTCTTTATTTAGATGCCTATATCATTCATATAAATTTATTGATAAATTTTATCAATAAATGTGATTTTATAAAACATAAGGATAAAATCGTTTACAATATGAGGCAGAATACAATAAATTAAAGTAAAATATTGTTTATAGTTGATTATTAGAACATTTGCACTATAATTATTTAACTAACATTACTGAGTAGAAATTTCAGGTGAATAATGACAATCAATAAAACTGAAACTGCATCATTTGGCGTGGGAAGACGAGAATCGCATGACTCATCTACATTTTATGGTAGGAACCTTTATGAAGGATCTTTTACACAACCTTTATCTAAAAAGAAAATAGATAAAATTGGCGTACCTTCTATAGGTGATTGGGTGGACAAAATTTATTGTGGCTCTTCGACGAACATGTTAGAAATACCCGACAATAGTATCGCCGTTGCTTTTACATCACCACCTTACAATGTAGGCAAGGAATACGATGATGACATGAGTTTAAAAGAATATCTCGATCTTATCACTCGCGTTGGCAAAGAAGTATATAGGGTCCTTCAGCCTGGTGGACGGTATATTATAAATATTGCTAATTTGGGACGAAAACCCTATATTCCATTGCACATGTTTTTTTATGAGAGACATTTAGAATTGGGCTACCTCCCCATGGGCGAGATTATTTGGCAAAAAGCTAAAGGAGCAAATGGTAGTTGTGCTTGGGGAAGTTGGATGAGCGCAAAATCACCAAGGTTACGAGATATTCATGAGTATTTACTTGTTTTTGCAAAACAAGATTATTCCAGGCCTGACAAAGGTGTATCAGACATTAACCGTGAAGAGTTTATGGAATCCACTTTATCAGTATGGGAAATTCCACCGGAATCAGCAAAAAGAGTTGGACATCCTGCTCCATTCCCTGTTCAATTAGCAGAGAAAGTCATTAAACTTTATTCTTATGTAGATGATGTAATATTAGATCCATTTATTGGCTCAGGATCAACCGCTCTTGCAGCAATTAAAAACAACCGCCATTACATTGGTTATGAGATTTCAGAAGATTATTGTGAGATAGCCAATAAAAGAATTCTTGAAGAGAAAGATATTAATAAATTGGAGTAAACCATGCCTTCTGACAAAACTGAATGCACTGAATTATCTATGGCTTTTGGCATTCTTGGTGTGGATAAACCGTTAGAGTTAACCCAAGACCAAGTAGATATCTTTTTTCAAGGATCTCTATCACCAGTAAAGTACGAAAACTTTAAGAGATCATTCTCTAAAAACGAAGATTTATATAATCAGATGTATAGTATTGGATTGAGTTTGCGTGCCATCCACACACCTTTTAATAAAGCAAACAATTTAAAATGGGCTGGACCACAACAACAAGCAGCGACAACAGCAGCTGCAAAAGATTTACTTGTGGCAAATACACCAGTATCAATAAAAACTAACAGCAATGTTGTTCACAATTTATCACCTTACAACCTTTTCGAATCGATACCAAAAGGACAAGTAAAAGCACAGGGTTCCGGCAATTGGTTCTTGGAGCAAGCTCCTAATGAATATCAAAATCTATATAGCTATATAAGAAATAAAGGATTAAACAATTATCCAGAGAACGTAAATG
>WOYY01000021.1 GCA_011620555.1 Anaerolineaceae bacterium
CATTTTTACCCGTAAAAGCGCCATTTTTGAAGAGGGGTGGGAAACTCAGGTTCTAGCAAAACACCCGGGATGAAGCGGTCATCAAAAAAACTGGAGGCTGATTTCAGCCTCCGGTTAATGATCTGGCGAATTAATTTCTATTTACTCAGGCCGTGTTTCTGCTCGGCCAGGGTGATCGCCTCTTCAAAGATTGCGAGGGCGTCATCCGCCTCGCTGCGGGTCACCGAGAGCGGCGGCGCCAGACGGATCACACTCTGCCCGCAGCCCAGGGTCAGCAAACCGCGCTCAAAGGCGTAGTTGACGATGTCGTCGCGCAGCTGGTCGGCGGGTTCCTTGGAAACACGGTCCAGGACGAACTCCACGCCGATCATCAGACCGATCCCGCGCACATCGCCGATGCTGGGGTGGCGGACCATCAACTCGGCCAGCGCATCGAGGGTGTAATCCCCGACTTCCTTGGCGTTCTTCAGGTATTGTTTCTCGATCAGGTCAATGGTGGCCAGCGAAGCGGCGCAGGCCAGCGGATTCCCGCCATAGGTGTTCCCGTGGGAGCCTTTGGGCCAGTCCATGATCTCTTTTTTGGCGATCATCGCGCCCAGCGGGACGCCGGAGGCGATGCCTTTGGCGCTGGTGATGATATCCGGCTCCACGCCAAAATTCTCAATCGCCCACCATTTGCCGGTGCGGCCCATGCCGGATTGCACTTCATCGGCGATCAGCAGGATGCCGTATTTGTCACAGAGTTCCCGCAGGGCGGGGAAGAAGTCCGGTGGGGGGACGATATAGCCGCCTTCGCCCTGGATCGGCTCGATCAGGAAGGCGGCGACTTCATCCGGCGGGAGGATGCGGGAGAGGATTTCTTCATCAATATAGCGGACCACGGCTTCGCCGTAGCCTTCGCCCTTGCGTTGCACCAGGACAGGCCGATAAGGATCGGGGAAGGGGACGTGGACCACGCCGCCCATTAAAGGAAAGAAACCGCCTTTGTAGTGGGCCTTACTGGCTGTAAAGCTCACGGAGCCAATCGTCCGACCGTGGAAAGCGCCCAGGAACCCGATGAATTGGGAGCGGCGGGTGTGATACCGGGCCAGCTTGATGGCCGATTCGACGCTTTCGGTCCCCGAGTTGGTCATGAAGGAACAGGCGGGGCCTTCAAAAGGCGCGATCTCATCCAGTTTCTCCCCCAGGCGCACCCAGGATTCGTGATAGAAATCTGATGAGATGTGGATGAACTGTTCGGCTTGTTTTTGAATGGCTTGAACAACTTGCGGATGGCTGTGTCCGGTGGCAACAACCGCAATCCCCGCTGCAAAATCGAGAAAACGATTCCCGTCAACATCCCAGACTTCGGTCCCCGCGCCGTGGTCCATCACAAAGGGATAGCCCCGGGGATAGGATGGTGAGATGTATTTTCGGTCGCGGTCGATGATCGCTTGCGCTTTCGGCCCTGGTAGCTTCAGCGGCTCCATATTTTGATACCTCCAAGATCAATGTTTAGGTGCAGCGTCCGCCTGGTGAGGGTTCAAAATGGGGCGGACTTGCCTCGGTTCGGAGATTATATCACCGGCGCACTTTAAGGTGAATGGGGGGTGCACATCCTAATGTTGAATTTTAATTATGGGAGGTGCAGGGTAATCGCAAAGTCGAAAATAAACAACTCAGTGTTTACGTCTATTAAATTTTCTTCAATTTACGACTGTTTATCTCTTGACATCCAATAACAATAGGTAGGGGCGCCCCTTCGGTCATAATATTCTGGAATCAAAAAAAGTTTAATCTTCATTTACTTTGCAATGATCCTGATATGCGGCATCGCTTTATTGACGTGCCCCTCAATTCCTGCTATGATTCATACGACATGCAAGAACCCAAAAAGAGCTTTTTCGCCCGGCTCTGGGATAGCATCCGCCGGGAATCGCAATGGTTTCGACCAGGTTTGGGGTATAAACGCTGGCTGATCCTCGTATTTCTCGGGACAACCCTGCTTGGCGTTGGCCTGGCACTGGTTTTATTAGATGTCTACCGCAACGCCCCCGATTCCTGGTGGCTTCCCATCCTCTCCACGTTATCTCTGCGCTTTCTAGACCGTCCGATCCGCGTGTTCATTTTCGGCGGCCTCGGCGTGGTGCTGGTGATGGTGGGGATTTGGGGGTCCAACCGCTCCCTGTTGCGGCCGTTCGTTCCCCCTGGCAAACCGCTGATCAGCGCCCTGGAAACTTACCGGCGGCGCGACCGCGGGCCAAGGGTGGTGGTGATCGGCGGTGGGCATGGCCTGGCGGCTTTGCTGCGTGGCCTGAAACAATATACTCACAACCTGACGGCGATCGTCACCGTGGCGGATGATGGCGGCTCTTCCGGAGAGATCCGGCGGGATATGGGCATCCTGCCCCCCGGCGATATCCGCAACTGCCTGGCGGCGATGAGCAACAACGAGGACTTGCTTTCGCAGGTTTTCCAATATCGGTTCACCGCCGGGACAGGGCTGCAAGGACATTCCCTGGGCAATCTCTTCATCACCGCGCTGACCGAAGTCACGGGCAGCTTTGAAGAGGCCGTGGCTGAATCCGGCCGGGTTTTGGCGGTTTATGGGCAGGTGCTGCCCGCCACCCTGACGGACGTCCGCCTTTTGGCTGACCTGGAAGACAAGGATGGCAAGATCATTCATGTCTCCGGCGAGACGCTGATCCGCGAGACGGAAGGCCAGGTGAAGCGGGTTTGGCTGGACCCGGCCAATACGCCGGCTTTCCCGCCGGCCATCTCGGCGATCCTCAGCGCGGACCTGATCGTCATCGGCCCCGGCAGCCTCTATTCCAGCCTGCTGCCCAACCTGTTGGTGCGGGACCTTTCCGAGGCGCTGCGCGCCAGCCGGGCTTTGAAATTTTTCATCTGCAATGTCGCCACGGAGCGTGGCGAGACGGATGGCTTCAGCTGCTATGACCATGTCCGGGTGGTGGAGGAGCATGTGGGGGCGGGCATGTTCGATCTGGTGATCTGCAACAACCACTTCAGGGGGCATCTGGGCAGGGATGTCGAATGGGTGCGGATGGATCAAAAGCTGATCGAGCACACCGCTGTGTACTGCGCGGATTTGATTGATCCAGACTATCCCTGGCGGCACAATTCAACCCAATTGGCGAAAACGGTGATGGACCTCTTCTATGAGCGCACCGGCCCGCTGGTAGAATAATGACGGAAATTTTCGTGATGCATGACATCTATGCTCATGGATAAGTGATGGTAAAATTTATGATGGAAACACAATCTATTTAGGAGGCAGAAATGACAATTCGTGTTGGTATTAACGGTTTTGGCCGCATCGGCCGTCAGGTCTTCAAAGCGATTAAGGAACGACACCCCGACGCGCTCGAAGTTGTGGCAGTCAATGATCTTTTCGACGCTGACATCAATGCATATCTTTTTAAGCATGACTCCAACTATGGCCAGTACAGCGGCACCGTGGAAGTTAAAGACGGCAGCCTTGTTGTGGATGGCCAGGAAGTCAAGGTCCTTTCAGAACGCAACCCTGGCGATTTACCCTGGAAGCAGCTCGGTGTTGATATCGTCATCGAATCCACCGGTGTTTTCCGCGATGGCAAGGGCACGGACACCAAACCCGGTGCGAACGCCCACATCGTTGGCGGCGGCGCCAAGAAGGTCATCATTTCCGCCCCGGCGAAGAATGAGGACATCACAATCGTTTTGGGCGTCAACGACAAACTCTATGACCCCGAGAAGCACAATATCGTCTCCAATGCCTCCTGCACGACCAACTGTCTGGCCCCTGCCGCCAAGATCGTGCATGACAACTTCATCATCAAAAGAGGCCTGATGACCACGATCCACTCCTACACCAATGACCAGCGGATCCTGGACCTGGCCCATAAAGACACGCGCCGCTCTCGCGCCGCTGCCCTGAACATCATCCCCACCACCACCGGCGCCGCCAAGGCTGTCGCCCTGGTGATCCCCGACCTCAAGGGTAAATTTGATGGTTACGCTCTGCGCGTTCCCACTCCCACGGTCTCCATTGTGGACTTCGTCGCTGAGACAGAAAAATCCACCACCGCTGAGGAACTCAACAGCCTGTTCAAGGCCGCTGCCGAAGGTCCCATGGAAGGCATCCTGGGGTACTCCACCGAGGCTTTGGTCTCCATGGACTTCAAGGGCGATTCCCGCTCCTCGATCATTGACGCCGAACTGACCACCGTCATGGATGGCAACTTCGTGAAAGTCGTGACCTGGTACGACAATGAATGGGGTTATTCCTGCCGGACTGCCGATCTCGCAGCATTGATGGCGAAGTATCTCTAGCCCAAAATCTTACCCAAACCATTAATGCGTAATGTGATTTTGTTTATTCACATTACGCATTTTTTGAAAGGAGCAAGGCAAGGATATGTTCAATAAGAAAATGGTGACTGATTTTGATGTCAAGGGTAAAAAGGTCCTGGTTCGGGTGGACTTCAACGTCCCTTTGAAGGACGGCAAGGTTGCAGATGACACCCGCATCAAAGCGGCGCTGCCCACCATCAACTATCTGTTGGAAAATGGCGCAGCAGTAATCCTTTGCTCGCATTTGGGACGCCCCAAAGGCGAACCCGATCCCCAGTTCAGCCTCAAGCCCGTGGCGGAATATCTGGGCGGGCTGATCTCTGCCCCTGTCAAATTCGCTGAGGACAGCATCGGCCCGGTGGCTGATGCGGCCGCCGCTGAATTGAAACCCGGCGAGGTGCTCGTGTTGGAAAACACCCGCTTCCATGCCGGCGAGAAGAAGAACGACCCCGAGATGGCCAAAGCGCTGGCTTCCCTGGCGGAGCTTTATGTGGATGACGCCTTTGGCTCCTCCCACCGGGCGCACGCCTCCACGGCCGGCGTGGCAGATTACCTGCCCGCCGCGGCCGGTTTCCTGCTCGAAAAGGAAATTCAGTATCTGGGCAACACCATTGCCGATCCCAAGCGGCCTTTCGTGGCGATTTTGGGCGGCGCCAAGGTCAGCGATAAGATCGGCGTGATCGAGAACCTGCTGGACAAGGCCGACAGCATCCTGATCGGCGGCGGCATGGCCAACACCTTCTTTAAAGCGCAGGGCTATGACATGGGCGATTCCCTTGTGGAAGAAGATGCCCTCGAAACCGCCAAGATGCTGCTTGCTAAAGCCGGTAAGAAGCTCGTCCTGCCGGTGGATGTAGTGATTGCGGATGATTTCTCGGCTGAGGCCAATTCAAAAATAATAGATCTGGGTAACGTTCCCGCGGGCTGGCGGATACTCGATATCGGCCCCAAGACGGTGGCTGCTTTTGATGCCATCATCAGCAAAGCCGGCACGGTGGTTTGGAACGGTCCGATGGGCGTCTTTGAATTCGACAAGTTCGCCAAAGGCACCTTTGCCATTGCCGATGCGTTGGCCAAGAGCAATGCGATCAGCATCGTGGGCGGCGGTGATTCAGCCTCGGCGATCCAGAAATCCGGTCTGGCGGATAAGATCACCCATATCTCCACGGGCGGCGGGGCATCGCTGGAAATGCTGGAAGGGAAAGAACTTCCCGGCCTGGCGGCGCTGGACGACAAGTAAATCTCTGATTTAATATCACGGGTTAAACCAGCCTGTCGGATCCTGGCAGGCTGGTTTTTTTATGATTTGGTAACCAGGCTTTTTTGACGTTTCTTTGACGGGGAATGGATATATTGATTTAAAGTGATTTCACCTATAAAGTATTGGGATTCGATAAAAAATAGCCTACGGAGGTCGGACATGAATAAGCATTGTAGATTCTTTTTAAGTATAATGATTCTTTTTCTTGGTTTGTTCCCTTTATTTTTTACTTCAGTTCCGGCAGTTAAAGCACAAGGGAATCGTTGGTTTGTCAGCCCGGCCGGTTTGGGGACGGATTGCTTACAGAGCAGCCCCTGTGATGCCGGCCAGGCCATGACGAATGCCGTTACGGGGGACACGATCTATTTCATGGGCGGGACCTATACCAGTACGAATGACCCCTACCTGGTCATCAATAAAGCGGTTTCCTTGTTGGGGGGTTGGGATGGAGTTGCGACGGGTGATGTGGTCGTTAATCCATCCACTTACCCAACCACAATAAACGGTGAAGACTCCCGGGCTCTATTTATGGTTAATGTCGCAAGCGAGATGGGCGGATTGATTTCAATAACTGGATTCACCTTCCAAAACGGAATGGGTGTCACCTCAGGGGGAGCGATCAATATTCTTGATGGCGAGGTGGATATTGTAGATAATTTTTTTATTGACAACACTGCTGGCTCTTATGGTGGAGCGATCTCTATCGAATCCAATGATGAGGTTCGAATCCTTGGGAACAGTTTTTCCAAAAATGAAGTTACTTATGGTGGCGGGAGCATTTATGCTGGTCCGGGTAGTATTTCCACGCTGATCGAGGGCAATGAATTTTCGGAAGGGAATGCCAGTTATGGCACAGCGATTCACAGTGATAGATGTAACCTGACCATCA
>WOYY01000049.1 GCA_011620555.1 Anaerolineaceae bacterium
AACCTGACAATTTTATTCGCGAATTAATCATGACATTTTTATTCGCGAACAACACTCAGACTGATCCGCCTTGACCTTTCCCCCAACCTCGGATAGAATCCTAGGTCGCCGGGTTTATCCGGCATTCACCCCTATACTCTATAGAGCGAAGGTAACCCGGAATCTTGGGTGAGAGGCGCTCGAAGGATGGAAAAATGACTGATCAAATCGTTATCCAGGCAGAAAAGCGTACGGTCAAAGGCAAAAAGGTCGGCGCTCTGCGGCGGGAAGGCATCCTTCCCGGCGTTATTTATGGCAAGATCGGCAAAAAGACCATGGAGCCGATCATGGTCCAGATGAACTTGCATGAAGCCTCCCTTATCATCAGGACCCTCACAGGCTCCAGCCTGGTGCGAATCGAAGTTGAAGGCGAGCAATATCCTGTCGTTCTGCGTGAAGTCCAAAGGGATATCATCTACGGCACCCTCCGCCATGTGGATTTCATGGCCCTCGACCTCACCCAGAAACTCCAGACCGCCGTTCCGATCGAACTGGTCGGTGTGGCTCCCGCCTCTTTCAATCTGGCTGCCGTTGTGGTGACCGGCATTTCCGAACTGGAAATCGAATGCCTCCCGCAGGACATGCCCGAACGGATCGAAGTGGATGCCTCTGTCCTGGTGGACATGGACAGCGTGATCCTGGTCAAAGACCTGAACCTGCCCGATAATATTGACGTTCTCACTCCGGAAGACGAAATGATCGCCGGCGTGACCTACGTTGTGATCGAGGAAGAACCGGAAGAGGAAGAGGAAAGCGAATTGGCTGACCTCCTCGAAGAAGGTGCTGAACCTGAAGTGATCGAAAAAGGTAAGCAAGGCGAAGAGGAAGAGGAAGAAGAGTAGACCTTTTCTTATCCAAATTAAAAACGAACCCCCGATGAGAATTGACCACATCGGGGGCTTTTATATCACTTAATAAAAATAATCGCTAAACCAATTTTAAAGCTTCCAATAAGTTGATCGTCATCTGCGCGGTTGCCCCCCACAAAGTGTATCCCTCAAACTGGTCAAAGTAAATGATCGGGAATTCCCTTCCAGCGAAACTGCGATAGCGGATCGTCCGGTGATCCGGGTCCGCCAGCCAAAGAAGCGGACAGATAAAAACGCTCTCCACCTCAGCCGGATTGAGCGTGAGGGGATAGGGCCAGGGGATCTGTCCCACAACCAGCGTGACCAGGTAGCCCGTGACGATCGGCATCACGCCCAGATCGCCATAGATTTCCACATTCCTGGGGGAGACCCCAATTTCTTCCTGGGTCTCCCGCAGGGCGGCGAACACCATATCCGGGTCGTCCTTCTCCCGAGCACCCCCCGGAAAGGATATCTGCCCCTTGTGCTCCATTAATTGTTCCGACCGAAGCGTAAACAGGAGATGCCAGCGGCCTTCAAAGACCAGCAAGGGCATCAGGATGGCAGCCGGTTTCAAGCGCTGCTCGCCATCCCCAGCAAAAATATGATAATTTCTTTCGTCCTGTGTTTTTCGGTAGCCCGCAATCGCCCGTTTGATTCCATCACCACTAAAATTCAACATAGGCCAAATTATAATCTCAATTTTCGGCTCTGATCGCGCTCCCACAATAAAGGCATTCCGCGGTGACCTCATCCAGCCAGGCCACAGCCTGCGGGTCAACGCTCCCGCCACAGGAAGGGCACTTGGTCGGCAGGGAAGCTTTCCCCGCGGCGCCCTGCCTCGGTCTCGGCGTTTCAATCCCGCTCAGGGTTTCATCCAGCCAGGCGGTGATCTGTTCACTGGGCCCGGTGAAACCCTGCTCCGCCAATTCAGCCACCATCCGGCGACCGACCCGTTCCAATTCGGGCCAGCGTTTTTCCACCGCCAAAGCCTTCAGCCCGGCCTGGATCAAGGCCATCCCCTGATCCTGCTGGCCGCCAAAAAGGTAAGCTTTCCCAGCTTGCAGGGAGAGGAAGGGCGCTCTGGGCAGCTGGCGTCTTGATGCGCCCTGGGCGAGCTGCTCGAACAAACGGGCAGCTTGCAAATATTGTCCTCCATCAAATAATCGGTTAGCGTGGTTGAGCAGCAGCCGAGCACGGTCAACCGGTGCCCGTCGCGGCCTCAAAGGACGTCTACGAAACATTGTTTTCCTCCATCGTGTTATCAGATAGGTCATCCACCGGCCGTTCCATCACAGACCGGGCAAACACCAGGTAGCCGGTGTGGGCCACCATCCGGTCGGTCGGCCGCAGCCGCTCGTAATCCGGTTTATAAAAGCGCAGCATGATCTCACAAACTTCAATGAAAGCGAAATCATCGGCATAGAGGGCGGCCAGCATCCGACTCACCTGATTCGTCGTCGGAAGGATCGTACCCAAAAATCCGCCGAGTTTCAAGGAGGCCTTCACCTGAGGAATGTAATCATAAGGATTGGGGATATCCAGAAAAATAGCGTCCATATCCCGCTCATCAAAGCCATCCAAAATATCCCCGGATTTCAGCTCCACTCTGTCCAGCAGGTCCAGATTGCGGAGGTTATTGCGCGCCAGGTTTTGCATCTGTTCCCGCCGCTCGTAGGAGATCACCTTGCCGCTGTCGCCCACCAGATAAGCAAAGGCTGTGGTCAGCGCGCCGGAACCGGTCCCTGCCTCCAGCACCCGGACGCCCGGCCCAATCCCCATGATCATCACGATATAGCCGATATCCTTGGGGTACATGATCTGGGTGTTGCGCTTGATTTGGGTGATCAGGTCCGAAAGACCGGGCCGCATCAAAAAAAACGGGCTGCCGGTATGGCTGACCAACCGGGTTCCCCAGGGCTTGCCGATAATGTCATCATGCCGCAGCTCGCCCCGGTGGGTCTGAAAGACCGCACCGGCTCGCAAGCGGATAATATGGCTCTTATGCCGTTTGCCGAGAAGTTGGACCAGGTCCCCATCCCGCGCAACGGCCTCATATTGTGTCCAGGCCAATAAAATGCTCCTTTTGATTCCAATTCTAATAAAGAAAGGGCAGTTTGTCAGCACTGCCCTTGGTCTCTGAGCAATTCTTTACGGCGAATTTACATCAGGGCTTCAAAGTCTTCTTGAAGAAATCCGTGATGCTATTGTAGCAGATCACTTTGTTCTCATACTTCTCCACGCCGTGCCCCTCGTTTTCAAAGAGGAGCAGTTCCACATCCTTGCCGATCTCCCGCAGATGATGGACGAGGTCTTCAGATTCAGCGGCCACCACCCGGGGGTCATTGCGCCCCTGAATGACCAGCATGGGGAAGCGGATGTTGTCAATATAGGTCCGGGGGGAGCGTTCCTGCAGGAAAGCCCGGTCTTCCGGCACGTCAGGGTTACCCAACGCCACGTCAAAATAGGGCCGCCAGGTCGGGGGAATCCGTTCGCAGAAGGTCACCAGGTCATAAGGGCCGAACATGTCCACCGCCGCGGACCAAAGCTCTGGGTGGCGCCCAGCCAGAGTCAGGGTCATGTAACCGCCGTAGGAGCGGCCTACCACGCCCGCCCGGGAGATATCCACCCGGTCATCCTTAGCCAATACTTCCCGCATCGCATGGACGTGATCGAGCCGGTCCTGTCCGCCCCAATCGCGATCCACGTGCTTGGTATAGCTCAGGCCATAGCCCGTGCTGCCGCGCACGTTCGGGACAAAGACGGCGAAGCCCTGCAGCGTGAGGAACTCGATCAGCGGCGTGGAGAACCAGGAGAAATCCGGGCGCTCCTGCCCCTGGGGGCCGCCATGCAGGTAGTAGATCAGCGGCCGCTTCCCTTTGAAACCCAATTCCGCCGAGGGCAGGTATAAGCGGGCTGAGACCCGCAAGCCATCAAAGGAAGTGAAAGAGAGGTCCTCCCCCGCGGAGAGCAGATCCCGGGGAATGCCTAAGATGCGTTCATTCGTATGCTGCAACAGGCGGTCCCGATCCTCACCTTCAATGGTATAGATCTGGGTTGGCGAGGTTGCGGTGGAGAAAACCATCGCAAAGGAATCGGTCTCATCGTCATACGTCACGGCTTCCAATACGCCGTCCGCCAGGATGCCCTGCCCCACCAGGACATACATCGCCCGCATCACTTTCGCCTCAGGGTCATATTCCGCTTCGTAAAGCCAGCTTGCCCCATCAATGTTGAATTGGAGCAGGAAACGGCCGTTATTCAGCGGCATCAGGCCTTCAAATTCACCCGCGCCGGTGTGCATCAGCCCCTCAAAGGGAACTTCGTGGACCTCGTCGGGATGGTCCAGTTCCAAATAGCCCAGGCCGTAGGTATCCTTGGATAGGGCATTATTGAAGACCAGGCCTTTGCCGCCAGCGGTGAAGAAACCGCCGCCAAAGGCCGACAGGGGAACTTCCTCGCCCGGCTCGCGGTCGGCCAATGGTTTGCCATAGAGCAACCGAATGCCCCTGCCTTCTTCCCAAATATAGGCGACATTATCCCCCACCATATATCCTTCCACCAGGACCAGGCGGGAGAAATCCTCATTGTGGGCGGTCGGATAGCCGCCATAGGTGCTCGCATAGATCTCCTCCACTTCGCCGGTATCCAGATGGCAGAGGTAGGTCCGAATCGTCCCTTCTTCCCGGGATTCGGCCGCGATGATGCAGATATTCCGCTCTTCATCAGCCATACCCAGGTGGCAGCGGGTATTCTCGAAGAAATTGTTGAAGGCCGGCTCGGGAAAGCCGCCTGCCACCGGGATCAGCATCGGCAGGTAATTCTCGTCCCCGTCCCGGTCGATCATCACCAGGATCTGATCCAGGTTCTTGAAGACCACAAAAGAATCCCCGCCAATCAGGTGCGGGTTCTGCAAGACGATGTTCGGCGGTAAGAGCGGTTCCGGCACACTGCCGCCATAGTTCATGGCATACAGGCTGTTGTGCCCGCTCATATTGGATAAAAAGAAAATCCTGCCACCCACTCTTTGCGGGCGCAGGAACATTCTCGCCGATAATAAGGCTTCAATTCGATGCATTTGAAGGGCTCCTATCTACATTTGTTGAGGATCAATCAGGCTCAGCCAATAGCCAAGCCCCAATAAGGCCAACGATCCCAAAATCCCCGTCCCCAGATGGATTGTGCCAAGATTCAAAAAATTGATGGACAGGACCTGCCCAAGGATATGCCCGGCAAAGAACCCGATCCAACTCAACACGAGATACAACACCAGTCGAAACAATCCCCCATTGCGCCAGATATGCATCAGACTGCCGAATATGCTGGCAACAAAGAACGAAAACACAATGGTCGGAAATGTCATCTTCAATAAACTCCTCTAATCACGCTTTGCGCCGCTCTCAAACAGCGCTTTGGATCACACCGCCGCCCAGGCATTCCGCACCTCTATAAAGAACTGCCACCTGGCCGGGGGAAACCCCGCGGATTTCATCCATAAATTCTAACTTAATTTTGCCTTTTTCTGCAAAAATTAATCGCGCCGCCGCCGGCTTTGCCCGGTAACGGATCATCACCTGATAGGTCTCATCCAGGCTGGGGGCTGCCCCAGCGATCCAATTGACCCGCTCAGCCGTGAGCTGCCTCACGCCGGTTTGGTCCGCAAACCCAACCACCAGCTCATTCCTCTCAACGTCTTTCCGGATCACGTAATAAGGCTCGGGGGCCGCAATCCGGATACCTTTGCGCTGGCCGATCGTGTAGAAGGCCAGCCCCTCATGCTGCCCCAACACCTTGCCCTGCAGATCCACAATCTCGCCGGGGTTCTTGGCCTCAGGCGCATAGCGGTCCAGGAAATCCCGATAAGGCACCGTCCCCAGGAAACAGAGGTCCTGGCTGTCCTGCTGATGGGCCACCTGCAAACCCATCTGAGCGGCCTGTTCCCGCACCTGGGCTTTGGTCCATTCGCCCAGGGGCAAAAGGGTCGTCTGAAGCTGCTCCTGCGAGAGCAGGGACAGGACATAGGATTGGTCCTTGGCCGGGTCCACCCCTTTCAAAAGGTGGACTTCTCCATCCTCTGACCGCTCTATCCGGGCATAATGGCCGGTGGCAAAGTAGTCACCGCCATGCGTCAGGGCATAGGTCTGCAGAAGGCCCCATTTTACCTCAGGATTGCAAAACATACAGGGGTTGGGCGTGAACCCGCTGAGATATTGCCGGATGAAACCCTGGACGACCTTCTGATAGAAAGGATCTCGGACGTCCAAATTGATGAAGGGAATATTCAAAGACTCCGCCGTGGCCTGCGCCAGCGAGACCGCGGAAGGCGATCCCTGCGTTTCGGCCAGCCATTTGGGGTCTTTCCAGGTGCTCATGTGGATGCCGGTCACCTGGTAACCGGCTTCAAGAAGCCTTGCCGCGCTGAAGGCAGAATCAACCCCGCCGCTCATCGCCACATAGACAAGTTTACGAGTCGTCATGCCCATTATTTTACCTTAACCCACCTTGCTTGGCCTGCTATAATTAAACGAACAAGCTGGACAAATGAAAGCAGAAAATGGATGATTCCCTATACCGATACCCACTGTCACATTGATTTCGACCGGTTCGATGACGACCGGGAACAAACCCTCAGGCGCGCCTGGAAAGCTGGCCTGGTCTGGATTCTCAACCCGGCGGTTGACCTTTCCACCGGGCAGGCGGCCATCGACCTGGCCAAACAATATCCCGACAAGATCAGCCCTGCCATTGGCATCCACCCCAATTTTGGCGAACCCTGGACGGCCGAGATCCTCCCCGCCCTGCGCTCCCAAGCGGCCCAGCCCGGTGTGGTCGCGGTCGGCGAGATCGGGCTGGACTATTATCGCCAGCATACGCCCTTCGATCAGCAGCGGATGATGTTCCGCGAGCAGCTCAAACTGGCCGAAGAATTCAACCTGCCCGTTATCATCCACAACCGCGACGCCAGCAACGATCTGATGGCCATCCTGACGGAATGGCATGCCGGGCTGGCCCGCGCCGGGCACCCCCTCAAGGACCGGCCGGGTGTGCTGCATAGCTTCAGCGCCGACCTGGAGACCGGTCTGGCAGCGATTGCCATGCACTTCTGCCTGGGGATCACTGGGCCGGTCACCTTCTCGAACGCGCCGGACCGCAAGGCCATCGTCCGCAACCTGCCCCTGGACCACCTCCTGCTGGAGACCGATTCCCCCTTCCTCACCCCCCATCCGCACCGCGGCAAGCGGAACGAGCCGGCCTATATCCCCCTGATCGCCGAGGAGATCGCCCGGCTGCACAACACCAGCCCCAAAGAAGTCGCCGAGATCACCTATGCGAACGCCAGGCGCTTATTTAAATTCGATTGATTGCCCGAAAACAGAAAAACGGACTGTGCGATTCACAGTCCGTTTTGATTCCTGACGGAAATGATCCAACCCGTTACCGGTCGATATATTCCTTCAGGTTATGTTCCACCGCGTAGGCCGCGGCTTCAGCACGGTTGCTCACCTCGAGCTTGCTCAGGATGCTGCTGACGTAATTCCGCACGGTCCCCTCACCGAGGTAGAGGGCCGCCGCGATCTCACGGTTAGTCTTGCCTTCCGAGACCAGCGCCAAAACGTGTTTCTCCTGCTGGCTGAGGTTGGCAAAGGCCGCCGCTTCTTCCTCTTTGACCGCCCGGCGCACTTCCTGGAAAACGCGCTGGGTCACCGCGGGGTCCAGCATGGCCTCGCCCCGGCAGGCGGCTTCAATCGCCGTGATCAATCCCTCGGCGCCGATCTGTTTCAGGACATACCCACTGGCGCCCGCCCGGATTGCGGAGAACAGCATTTCATCCTCGGCATAGGAGGTCAGGATCACCACGCGGACGTCCGGCCAGCGCGTCGTGATCTCCTCACAGGCTTCAATTCCGGAAGCCCCCGGCAGCCGGATATCCATCAGAACCACATCGGGGTGGTATTTTTCCACCTGGGCCACAGCTTCTTTGGCCGTGCCGGCTTCCGCCACCACCTCAAATTGATCATTGTGTTCCAAAAGAGATTTCAATCCCAGCCGGACCACTTCATGGTCATCCACCAGTAAGATATCTTTCTTTTCCATTAAAAAATCCTTCACTCAGGGTTTTTCATCCCGTTTATAGTCCACAAATCGGTACCCCACGCCTCGTTCCGTCAAGATATATTTCGGGTTCGAAGGGTCCTCTTCGATCTTTTTCCGCAGGTAATTGATATACAAGCGGACATAATGCGGTTCGTCGCGATATTCGTAGCCCCAGACCTTGGTCAGGATCTGGTCGTGGGTCAGCACCCAGCCGGCATTCCGCACCAGGTGATAAAGTAACCGGTATTCCGTTGGCCGCAGCTTGACCAATTCGCCTTCCACCCAGACCTCGCGCCGGCCGAAATCAATCTTCAGCCGGTCATCGATTTCGATCACGCCTTCGTCGTCCTCATCAGTGGGCGCGCCCCGCCGCAGCACGGCTTTTACCCGGCTGACGAGTTCCCGAGGGCTGAAGGGCTTGGTGATGTAATCATCCGCGCCCAGCTCCAAACCTTTGACCTTGTCGTCTTCCTCGCCCTTGGCAGTCAGCATAATGATCGGCACCTGGCTAATCTCGCGGATCATCCGCAGGACCTCGAAGCCGTCAATATCCGGCATCATCACATCCAGCAGGATCAGGTCGGGGAGCGAATCCCGCAAACGGTCCATCGCCTCAGTGCCATTAAAAGCTTCAATCACTTCAAAGCCATCCTGTTCCAGGTTCAAACGGATGAAGCCCACCATCCGGCGTTCATCATCCACAACCAGGACCCGATATTTCCTTGAAAGTGGTTCCAGCATACTTCCTCCTGTTTTGTTGCTAAGCGATCCGTTTGACAAGCACAACGGAAATATTGTCTGGTCCACCCGCCTCATTGGCGGCGTCCACCAAAGCACAGGCTTTGCGGTCCAGGTTCAGGTTCTCATCCGCCAGGATGGATTTCAGGGCAGCCTTATCCACCACGCCCCAAAGACCATCCGAACAAATCAGAAGCTGGTCGCCCATTTCCAGTTGAAATTGGTCCAAATCCGGCTCGAGGGCATCGGACTGCCCCAACGCGCGGTAAAGCACATTGCGCTGGGGATGCTCCGCGGCGTCCGCTTCCGTGATTTCGCCCAGGTCCACCAGCCGTTTGACCAAGGAGTGGTCTTTCGTGAAAACCCGCAGGGCATTGTCCCCGCCAAGGATGTAAAGCCGGCTGTCGCCGATATGGGCCGTGAAGACCCGCTCGCCCAGCACCAGCGCCAAAGTCAGCGTCGTGCCGCCTCCGGGCACCCGCTGGCGGATCATCGCCTGGGCCTGCGCCACAGCTTCGGTCAACAGCGCCGTCACTTCCTGCTCGGTGAACCCCTTACGCTCAAAGATCTGGCTCTGCACCAACTGGTCCAGCAGGTAAAAACCGGCTCCTTGCACGGCCAAATGGCTGGCGACCTCACCGCTCTGGTGTCCGCCCATGCCATCCGCCACAATATACAGCCCCAGGGCCAGGCCCGGGTCAATCCCATCCAGATAGGAGTTCATGACGAACAAAGTATCTTCATTGTGAGACCGTTCCTTGCCTGTTGATTGGCAGGTCGCCACCTGATAAGGCAGGCCAGATCGGTCCGGCGTGATCGCCATATGACCGCTATGTCCGCCTTGGAGGGTGGGAGAATCTACATTCCAGCTCCCCTCAGACTTTTCATGGAAAAACTTCTTAAAATAGTCGAACAACGGAATCTCCAACTGCTAATTGAGCCTGACCATCATCATTTTACTGGAAACCCTCTCCAAAAATCAAAGCTTCCTCAGGGGTTACTGATCCTCTCCTTCGAGGGGCGTCAGAAAATCCCCGGCGGACCAGCCATTGCGCGTCTGGTCGTAAGGCGCTTCGAGGCGCCACCAGGTGTACCCATCCGCTTCCACCGGCCCGTCAATCACGAGGAAGACCTCAGCATCCAAAGCGGTGAAATTAACCGTACCGCTCAGGCCCGGCTCGGCCCGCATTCGCAGCCCGGCGCCAGCCGTGCCGGTGACCTTAACATACGCGCCGATCCCAATCACGCCATCCGGCAGGAAGAACAAGCTGGTGGGGGTCGGTGAGGGCCGACTGGTGGGAAGCGGTTCCGGGGTCTGGGTGGGCGCAGCGACTTTGGTCACCAGCGGCGCGGCGCCTTCGGCGGGCGCGTCATTGCGTCCCAAGGTCAGCGCTGCGACCGCGGCCAGGATCAGCCCCACCAGCAGGATCAGAGTGGTCAAAAGCGTTACAGGGTTCAGAAAGGATTTGAAGGTGATCTTATTAGAATTCATCGAATAACTTTAGATTTTTCTCGTCGTGGAGCACGAATTTCATTTAATTATAGCCCAAACCAGTCCGATTTGTGCTTTTGTCCTGACTTGAAGCTAAAAAGCCGCAAAGGGGACGCATTCCCCGTTAAGGGGGGTAAAATAATGTAAAATTGGCTTAATCGCATTGTTGAGGAATTTCTATCTCGATGGAACAACCGACCCTTCTAAATAACCGCTACCGCCTGCTTGAACCGCTGGGTTCGGGCGGGATGGCTGTGGTCTATAAAGCCATGGATACCATGCTGGAACGGGTCGTTTCCGTGAAGATCCTCAAAGAGGACTATGCCAAAGACGAGGACTTCCGTGAACGCTTCAAGCGGGAAGCCAAGGCGGCGGCCAACCTTTCCCATCCCAACATCGTGACTGTCTACGACTTCGGTCTGGATGAAGACCAGGTGTTCATCGTGATGGAATACATTGATGGGACTGACCTAAAAACGCTGATCCGCCAAAAAGGCCATTTCAGCGTGGAAGACACGGTCGGCCTGATGGCCCAGGCCTGCGCCGGCGTGGGTTATGCCCACCGGGCCGGGCTGGTCCATTGCGACATCAAGCCGCATAACATGCTGGTCTCCAAGGACTACCGGCTCAAAGTGACCGATTTTGGCATCGCCCGCGCCCTCGCCACCATCCACCCGGAAGAGCGCAGCGAAGTGGTTTGGGGATCACCCCACTACTTCTCCCCGGAGCAGGCCGCCGGCGGTGCGCCCTCGCCCGCCTCCGATGTTTACTCCCTGGGCATCATCCTCTATGAGATGCTCACCGGCCAGCTGCCTTTCGAGGCCAGCGAATCAACCGAGCTGGCCCGGATGCACCGGGAAGAACCGCCCCTGCCGCCGCGCCGGATCAACCCGGCCATCCCGGAAGCTCTGGAAGAGATCACACTCAAAGTTCTCTCCAAGGAACCCTCCTCCCGTTACCGGACAGCCGATCAATTGGGGCGGGTGCTGCTCTCCTTTGGTGGACACATCACCGATAAGACCGGCCCGGTGGTGCTGCCCCAGGCCAGGAACGATAAATCCCCTTCCCTCGAACGCCCGGTTTACCCTCAGGAGGTTCAGGCCGAACCTGTGAACGCGCCTTTCCCCGTTGACTTTGGGGACGAGGAACCGGCCTTTGAAGAGGAAAACGCCTCCGGCATTGATTGGGTCACCTGGGGCCTCGGCCTGCTGGCTTTCACCGCGGTGCTGGGTCTGGTCCCCTTCTGGTTATATATTTATTTTTCAATTCGTCCTTAGTGAGTGGAATGTAGACCGAAAGAAATGATCCCCTATATGATTGCCCCATCCATCCTGGCCGCAGATTTCAGCCAACTGGGGGACCAGGTCCGCCAGGCCGTTGAAGGCGGCGCGGATTGGATCCACATTGATGTCATGGATGGCCGTTTCGTCCCCAATATCTCGTTTGGACCCCAGGTCGTCAAGACAGTCCGCAGCCTCACCGATCTCCCCCTGGATGTGCATCTGATGATCGTCGAACCTGAACGCCATCTAAAAGCCTTCGCCGATGCCGGGGCGGATCACCTGACCGTTCATTACGAAACCTGCCCCCACATCCATCGGACCCTGCAGACCATCCGGGATCTGGGCGTTTCCCCCGGGATCACGCTCAACCCCGGCACTCCGGTCACGGACCTGCGGGAATTGACCCACGATTTCGACCATGTCCTGATCATGTCGGTCAACCCTGGGTTTGGCGGCCAGTCCTTCATCCCGACCACATTGGATAAGCTCCGCCGGACCAAGGCCCTGCTGGAAGCCACCGGGTCCGAGGCCATGATCCAGGTTGATGGCGGGATAGACCCCAGCAATATCCGCGAATGCTACGAAGCCGGGGCAACAAACTTCGTGGCAGGCTCATCGATCTTCAAACATGCCAATGGGATCACGGCCGGGATCGACGCCCTGAGGCAAGCGCTGGCGGCTTAGGCCTTTAATGCAAAAATCGCGGCGAGCGCCGCGACTATTGCAAACAAATTGGGTTAACCCTACTTAGAGGATTTGACCAGCGTCCGGATGCAGCGAGTGCACAAAGTCTTACGAACTGTCCGGCCGTTCTCATAGACGGAAACAGTTTGAAGATTTGGTTTGAATTTCCGGTTGGTTGCCCGCATTGAGTGGCTGCGGTTATGACCGAAGGTGGTCTTTTTTCCACAAATCTCGCAGACTGCCATGATTTCGTCCTTTCACATCTTTAAGTTATAATGACTGACTGGGTTGGGTTCTTGATTACCCAAACAGCGAATTATTTTACCATAATCTTACACGAGTGACAAGCAAATCAAGGTGATAGAAATATGTCCGAAAACGAAACAAAACACAATGAACTGGGCAGCATCCTGATCCAAAAGGAAGCTATAGCTTCCATTGCCAGGCAATCCACCCTCACTTCGTACGGGGTCGTCGGCCTGGCGCCCAAAGACCTGATCGAAAACATCCGCCAGGTTTTGAAACGCGATTCCAAATATGGGATCGACGTGAACTTCGACCACGACGGATTGGTCATTGATCTGTACATCGTGGTGGAATATGGCACCCGGATCAAATCCATTACCAACAGCATTGTAAATAGTGTAAAATACAACGTCGAAAAAACGGTCGGGGTCCCAGTGCGCCGGATCAATGTCCATGTGCGCGGCCTGCGGATCAGTAATATGGACTGACGGGCTTTATTGACGAGAAGTCAGTTTTTATCGCGTTAATTATCTTTGGAGCATTATGAGTACTGCCGAATTTACAAAATTGAGTGCTGCTGACCGCCATAAACTGGTATCAGTGCCAATCGATGGACAGGGATTGAAAACCTTGCTGGAAGCGGGCATGATCTGGCTGAGGACCAATCAGCAGAACGTGAACAGTCTGAACGTTTTTCCGGTCCCCGATGGCGATACGGGAACCAATATGGTGCTGACCATGCAGGCAGCATTCGACGAAGTAGCCAACGCCGGCACCGGTAACGCCGGTGAGTTGGCCCACTCCATTGCCAGGGGTGCCCTGATGGGCGCCCGGGGCAATTCCGGCGTGATCCTCTCACAGATCTGGCGCGGCTTTGCCCGGGCGCTGGATAGTGAAGAGACCATGACCGTGGCGCTGCTGGCCGAGGCCCTGAATGAGGCCAAGGAGACCGCCTACAAAGGGGTTGTCCGCCCTGTGGAAGGCACGATCCTGACGGTGATCAAGGATATCGCCGCCCAGGCAGAAGTTTCCGTCCAGCGCACGGACTCCTTCACTGAGGTCCTGGCGGACATCGTTGAAGCCGCAGACGCTTCTGTGGCGCGCACGCCCGAACTGCTGCCCATCCTAAAGCAGGCCGGTGTGGTCGATTCGGGCGGCAAAGGCCTTTTCTACATTTTCGAGGGCATGTGGCGCTTCGTCAATGGCGACGCTTTGGATAAACCCCTCACGGAAGTTTTGCCGCTCTCAGAAATGAATTTGGATGATGCCATGGAAACAATTGAACCCGGCCAGGATTACGAAGTGGTGATTGACTTCACGCCGAACGATGGCTTTAACCTCGCAAAATATTACGAATCCCTCGAAGAAATCGGCACCTCGATCCAGGTGGGCGAAGGCGACGGCATGTACCGCATGCACATCCACGTCCCCACGGACAGCCGTTACTCCCCCATTGACCACACCATGGAACTCGGCACGATCCAGAAGGTGATGATCGAAAACCTGCTGGCCCAGATGGACGAGAAAAAGAAAAACAAAAATCCCAAGATCAAACTGGCCCAGGTCCAGCCTGGAGAGATCGCTGTCGTAACGGTTTCCCCCGGCCCAGGGCTGACCCGGATCTTTGCCAGCCTGGGCGTGGCCGCAATCATTTCCGGCGGCCAGTCGATGAACCCCTCCATCAAGGAGATCCTGGCTTCCTTTGAGGACCTCCCCACAGACAAGGTCATCATCCTGCCCAACAACAAGAACATCATCCTGGCTGCCAATGAGGCTGCTTCGATGACGGTCAAACAGGTGGCCGTGATCCCCACCATCAGCATTCCCCAGGGCCTTTCAGCCATGTTCCGGCTGATTCCCGATGGCGATTTTGATGAGATCGTCGCGGAAATGAAAGGAGCAATGGCCGAAGTGGAAACCGGCGAAATCACGACAGCCGTCCGAACGGTCGAGATCGACGGAGTCCAGGTCGAAAAAGGCGAGGTGATCGCCCTGCACAATGGCAAACTGGTCACGTCCACCCGGACCCTTGACGAAGCCTGTGAGAAGCTGCTCGTTGCGGCAGACGCCGAGGATTTTGAGAGGATCACCCTTTTCTACGGCGAAAACATGAAGCCCGCCCAGGTGAACCAATTGGCGGACAAAATCCGGTCCATTTACCCCGACCACGAGATTGAAGTCCATGAAGGCGGCCAACCCCATTATCAACTCATCATCGCAATTGAATAAGCACATTTCATGAATTATGGACCATTGCAAGCCCCGTTTAACGCGGGGTTCTTGCGTTAAAGCCGGAGAAGCCCATCACGGCTCAGGACCTGGCAAGCCACCGCCAGGAATAGGTTATGATTATGGGAGGAATTGCGTTAAAATGAATGAACCACTGAACTGACAAGGTATCATTAATCCTATGTATCAATCGACTGAAAAGCTCTATAAGATCTTCAAACTGGAAGCCGAATTCAATTACCAGAACAAAGCCGTCGTGGGCGGCCTTGAAAAATACACCGAATCCTGGGTGGGTGAAGCCCGGGCAGAGGGCATGGACGAAGCGCTGATCCAGCGGGTGAGCAGGATCCTCAAAACTTACAACGCCCTGCCCGTTGAACAGCGGGCCGGCAGCCTCAAAGAAATCGGCCAAATCCTTGATGTGGCCGGGATCAAACACCTGCCGGATTCGCCCGCTGAAACACCTCAACCCGAGCCGTCCCGCCAAGCCCCCGCGAAAAAACCGGCCCCAAAGCAGCCTGCGGAACGCAAACCGCGCGGTTCGAGCACTAAGCGGCAAAGCGGCTCGGCGCCCCTACCGGTCTCAGATGCCTTGCAGGGCCTGAAAGCGCCCACAACCATCATCCGCGGGATCGGGGATAAGCAGGCGGAGCTGCTGGCCAAACTGGGCCTGAACACCGTGGAGGACATGCTCTACAATTTCCCCCACCGATATGACGATTACTCCCAGATGAAGTTGATCCAGGACATTAAATACGGTGAGGAAGTCACCATCCTGGCTTATGTCAAATCCGTCAAGACCTTCAAGACGCCCAACAGCCAGCGCAAGATCACCCAGGCTCTCGTTTCGGACGACACCGGGGCAATCCAGCTGATGTGGTTCAACCAGGAATACCAGATGCGCTACCTGCGCAAGGATATGTTCCTTTCAATCTCCGGCAAGGTCGAGCAGTATATGGGCCGGCTGGTGATGTACCATCCCGAATATGAACAGGTGGACCAGCAGCAGCTCAACACCAACCGGATCGTGCCGGTCTATAGGCTGACGGCCAAGCTGAGCCAGCGCTGGCTGCGTCGAACGATGCACAATGTGATGAGCTATTGGGCGCCCAAGATCCCGGATTTCATCACCGAATACATCCTAGCCGATGCCGACCTGATGGACCTCTCCACCGCGCTGATGCAGATCCATTTCCCGGATGACAAATCCAGCCTCGGCAAGGCGCGCTACCGGATCGCCTTTGATGAGATCTTCCTGCTGCAACTGGGTGTGATGCGTCAGCGGCAGGACTGGGTGAGCCTGGAAAGCCGGAGTTACGAAGTGTCCGATGACTGGCTGGCTAAGCGATATGCGTCCCTGCCCTTCGAACTCACCGGCGCGCAGCAAAAAGTCCTGGCGGATATCCGGCAGGACCTGATCTCCGGGCACCCGATGAACCGCCTGCTGCAGGGCGATGTTGGCTCCGGCAAGACGATTGTCGCCGCCCTCGGGATGGGCATCGTGGTCCAGAACGGCGCCCAGGCCGCCTTCATGGCGCCCACCGGCATCCTCGCTGAACAGCATTACGCCAGCCTGAAACGCCTGCTGGCCTCCGATGATGAAGATTCCTTCCTCCATGAGAACGAGATTCGCCTGCTGGTCGGTGACACACCTGCCAGCGAGCGGGAAGAGATCCTCGCCGGTTTGGCGGATGGGTCGGTCAAGATCCTCGTCGGCACCCACGCTTTGATTGAAAGCCCGGTGAACTTCAAAGACCTGCAGATGGTCGTTGTGGATGAGCAGCACCGATTCGGCGTCGCCCAAAGGGCCGCCCTGCGGGAAAAAGGCGAGAACCCCCATCTGCTGGTGATGACCGCCACCCCCATCCCCCGCTCCCTGGCGCTGACAATTTACGGCGACCTCGACCTCAGCGTGATGGATGAGATGCCCGCCGGCCGCCAACCCGTGAGCACCCACATTCTCTACCCCACCGAACGGGAACGGGTCTATACACTGATCAAATCCCAGGCTGCGGAAGGGCATCAGGCCTTCATCATCTATCCCCTGGTTGAACAAGGTGAGAACGAAGACCGGATGGCCGCGGTGGAAGAGCAGGAACGCCTCCAAAAGGAAGTGTTCCCCCACCTGCGGGTCGGACTGCTGCATGGCCGGCTCCGCCCGGACGAAAAAGAAACTGTGATGAAGCAGTTCCGCGATAAGGAACTGGATGTGCTGGTCTCGACTTCCGTGGTCGAGGTCGGCGTGGATATCCCCAATGCCACCGTGATGCTGATCGAAGGCGCCAACCGTTTCGGCCTGGCCCAACTGCATCAGTTCCGCGGCCGGGTTGGCCGGGGAGGCGATAAATCCTACTGCATCCTGATCCCGGAGACGAAAGATGCGGCGGAAAATGAACGCCTGCTGGCCATGGAAAGCACCAATGACGGTTTCGTCCTGGCCGAGCACGACCTCAACCAGCGCGGCCCCGGCGAATTCCTCGGCACGCGCCAATCCGGTTATACCAACCTGCGCCTGGCCAACCTGACCGATATCCACCTGATCGAAAAAGCGGCGCAGTATGCCAAGAAGGTGTTTGAAAACGATCCAGACCTGAAAGCACCAGAACATCAACTGATGCTCAATGCCCTCAACCAGTTCTGGCCTGGGGGCGAAGGAGACTTAAGCTGAAATGACTGTTGTCGTCTTTCCCGGAACATTCGACCCGATCCACTATGGCCATATCAATATCGCCAAACGGGCAGCTGATCTTTTTGATGAGGTGATTGTGGCGGTCTACGCCCGGGATCAATCCAATATCCTTTTTTCCCCCGAAGAGCGCCTGGCCCTGGTGGAAGAATCCTTCAAGAACATTGGCAATATCAGCGTGACGGCCTACACGGGCCTGACTGTGAAATTTGTCAAGGATATCGGCGCGCGGGCGATGATCCGGGGGCTGCGGGTCTTCTCGGATTTTGAATATGAATTCCGGATGGCCCTGGCCAATAATCGCCTGGCGCCGGAGATTGACGTGATCGCCCTGATCACAACCGAGGAGCACACCTTCCTATCCTCCACAACGGTGCGGGAAATCGCCGCACTCGATGGCGATGTCTCCAGCATGGTACCGCCCCACGTTGAAAAAGCCTTAAGAGAGCGCTTCAACACCCTGGGAAAGGATCAGGACATCGTCCCCCTGACCTCACTGCGGGACTGATTCACAAACTGGATAGAATATGTTAAGATTGGTATGAGGCTTGCAACCCTAACGATGACTATCAAAAGTGGAGGATGTCATGGATATACTACATCTAGTTGATCGGTTGGAAGAGCTCTTCAATGAGAGCCGCCCCATCTGGTTGACCCATAGCGTCATCGTGGATGAGGACCGGATGCTTGATCTGATTGACCAGATGCGGGTTGCCATCCCGGAAGAGATCAAAAAGGCGCAGCAGATCATCGCCCAGCGGGACCGCATTCTGGCGCAGGCCAAGGAAGAAGCGAATCGGACGCTCGCCCTGGCGCGGGATAAAGCGGATAAGAGCCTGGAAGATAACGAACTGATCATGGCAGCCAACAGCCAGGCAAACCAGATCGTGGAACGCGCCCACCAGGAAGCCGCCATCACCCAGCATGAGGCGGACCAATACATCCTCGATTCCCTCGGCAAGTTGGAAATGGAACTCGACCAGCTCCTCTCGCAGGTCCGCAACGGGATCACCGCCCTCAAGGTGGACGCTTATGCCCAGGAACCGCAGGAAAGCCGCCCCTCTCCGCTGGAGAACGACCTGCTCTGATCTTTTAATTAAGCCAAACAAGTCCTAGGCAGCATCTGAGTCATCAGATGCTGTTTTCTTTTTGGGCTTCCGTTTGGCCGGCTTGGTTTCGGGCAGCGCATCATGCAAGGCGACCGGCAGGACCTGGTCCATGTGGTTGACGAAGACCAATTCCAACTCTTTCAGCACGCTCCTGGGGATATCCTCAATGTCCTTTTCATTCCGGACGGGCAGGATCACCTTCTGCAGGCCAGCCCGATGGGCCGCCAGCACCTTCTCCTTCACCCCGCCAATCGGCAGCACCCGGCCGCGCAGCGTGATCTCGCCCGTCATGGCAACGTTGTGATAGCTGGCCCGGTCCGTGAACGCGGAGATCATCGCGGTCGCGATCGTAATCCCTGCGCTGGGGCCGTCCTTCGGGATGGCGCCTTCGGGCACATGGAGGTGCACGTCAATATTCTCAAAGCTTTCTGGGTCAATCTCCAGCACCTCTGCCCGGGATTTGATGTACGACAAGGCCGCCTGGGCGGATTCCTGCATCACATCGCCGATTTGGCCCGTGATCTGCAGGTTGCCTTTGCCCTCCAGGATCAACACTTCCACCGGCATGATCTCGCCCCCATTTTCCGTCCATGCCAGGGCCGTCGCCACGCCCACCTCGTCATCACCCTCCGCCTGGGTCTCAAAGAACTGCGGCGGCCCCAGGAATTTCGCGATGGCCGCGGGGGTGATGCGTTTGGGGAAATCCTTTTTCTCAGTCTTCAAACGGGCGGTCTTCCGCAGAACCCGACCGATTTCCCTTTCAAAATTGCGGACGCCGGCCTCAAAAGTGTATTCCCGGATGATCTTGGTCAGCGCGGGGGTCTGGAAAACGATGCCCTCGTTTTCAAGCCCCGCCTCTTCCAGTTGCCGCGGGATCAGAAATCGCCTGGCAATTTCCAGTTTTTCTTCCAGGATATACCCCGAAAACTCGATCACCTCCAGGCGGTCCAGCAAGGCCGGCGGGATCGTGCTCAGGCTGTTGGCGGTTGTGATAAAGATCACCTTGGAGAGATCATAATCCACCTCCAGATAGTGATCCGAAAAAGCGCAGTTCTGTTCCGGGTCCAGCACCTCCAGCAGCGCCGAAGAGGGGTCGCCGCGGAAGTCAACGCCCAGCTTGTCAATCTCATCCAACATAAAGAGCGGGTTATTGGTCTGCGCTTTGCGCATGGTCTGGATGATCCGGCCTGGCAGCGCACCGATATAAGTCCGGCGATGGCCGCGGATCTCCGCCTCGTCCCGCACCCCGCCCAGCGACAGACGGACAAACTTGCGGCCCAGCGCATTGGCAATCGACTTGCCCAGCGAGGTCTTCCCCGTACCGGGCGGCCCCACGAAACACAGGATCGGCTGACGCAGCCGGGTTGGGTTCAGGCTGCGGATCGCAATGTATTCAATGATCCGGTCCTTGGGTTTTTTCAAGCCGTAATGGTCATTTTCCAGCACTTCCATCGCGTGGACCACATCGAGGTTATCCTCGCTCGACTCATGCCAGGGCAGTTCCAGCAGCCAATCCAGATAGGTGCGGATGATGCCCACTTCGGGCGCCATCGGCGGCATCTGCTGCAGGCGCTGCAGTTCCCGTCCCGCCTGCAAGCGGACCTCATCGGGCAGACCCTTTTCTTTGATCAGCTTCCGCAGCTCAATGATTTCCTCGGTCCAGATATCCCCTTCCCCCAGCTCGGTCTGGATTGCCTTCATCTGCTCCCGCAGGTAAAACTCCCGGTGCGAGCGGTTCACTTCCGTCTGCACCTGGGTCTGGATCTCGTCCTCCAGTTCGAGGACGTCTAATTCTTCCGCCAGGATCTGGTTGACCCGTTTGAGCCGGTCGGCGGGATGCGTCAGGATCATCAGGTCCTTGCGGAGGTCATTTTCCAGCGAAAGTGAGGTAATGATCATATCCGCCAGCCAGGAGGGGTCATTGATATTCATTGAAAAGAGCTGCGCTTCATCCGGGATGGATTCATTTAATTCCACGCAGCGCTCGAACAAACTCCGAGTGGTCCGCATCAGGGCGTTCATCTGGCGCGTCATCCGGTATTCATCCGGGATCGGCCGGGCCTCCACGATGAAGTAAGGCTCGGTCTGCAGAATATTGACGATTTCCACCCGGCGGCGGCCCTGGACGAGGGCGGAATGGTTGCTGCCCTGCATGTTCAGCAGCCGCCCCACCGCCAGTTCCATGCCCACGGGCAGGTAGTGGCTCAGCAGGTCCCCTTCCGCTCCTTCATCCGAGAGGAACAGCGCAATCGCGGTCTTATTCTGGCCTTGGGCGGCTTCAATCGCCTTGGGGCTGATCTCATTGCTCACGAAGATCGGGGAGATCATCCGCGGAAAAACCACCACGTCCTTCAGGACGAAAGCCGGACTGATGAACACACCCTCTTCATTCACTTCCCGGTCCACGATCCGGTAAAGCTCTTCCGTCCGCTGATGGATGTTTCCCATCAGGTCATTATCGTCGTCTGATGGTGGGAACCATTGTTCGTCATTCATGATCTCTCCAATAATCCAATAAGTTAACTTAAGTTCAGGATAGGAATAATTCTATCATCCCGCTGCTGCTTTTTCCCGGCCTGCAAGCAGCTCCCGGGCCGCCGCGGCGATGAAAACGCTCCCTGCAATCAGGACCACGGCCTCATCCCCTGCCTCCCGGAGCGCTTCCGCCAGAGCAGCTTCAACGGGCACGATCGCCTTGGCTGCCCGCCCTGAGCGGTGGACCATGTCCACCAATTTCCCCGCGTCAAAAGCCCGGGGGTGGACAGACTGGGTCGTGATCACCTGGCGGACCCGCGGCAGCAGTTCCTGAAACATCCCGCTGACGTCCTTATCCTCAGATGCGCCAAAGACCAGAACGATGGGCAAGCCCGGAAAATAATCATCCATGGCCTGCCGCAGGCGCAGCGCGGAATAGCGGTTATGCGCCGAATCCACCACGACCGGCGGATTGCGCCGCAAAACCTCCAACCGGCCGGGCCAGGCCACCCGGGCGAAGCCCTCCTGGTAAGCGCGCTGACTCAGGGTCACGCCAAATTTCTCCGCAGTCTTCAGGGCGGCAAAAGCTGTGGCCGCATTTTCGACCTGGTGGTATCCAAGCAGTGGAAGGTGAAAGCGCAGCGGACTCCAGATATGCCGTCCGCCGCTCTCGATGAATTCATCCACCATCGTCTGTTCGTCCGGAGTCCACACCAAAAAGGTCTGCCCGCTCAGGCTGTGGCTGTCCGCCGCAAAGAGATAATCCCGCCCCACCTGGATCAGCGGCGCGTTGTGCTCCGCGGCGATCTGTTCCAGCTTCAGGCGGGCCTCTTCTTTTTGCGGCGCAACCACCACCGGCCGGCCGGGTTTGATGATCCCGCCCTTTTCGCCGGCAATTTCGCTCAGCGTATCGCCGAGGATCTTGGTATGGTCGTAGGAAATCGAGGTGATCACCCCGACAATGGGGTCTACGATATTGGTGGCATCCAGCCGCCCGCCCAGGCCGACTTCAAAAACAGCATAGTCCACCTGCCGGCGGGAAAAATAGAGGAAGGCCAAAGCCGTCGTCAATTCAAAGGTTGTGATCTCGGGGACAGCCTCGGTCACCGAGCGCAGGTCATCCACCAGCGCAACCAGGTCCGCATGGCTGATCTCTTCTCCATTGACCCGGATCCGCTCCGTGAAATCGATCATGTGGGGCGAGGTGTATAACCCGGTGTGGTAGCCCTGCGCTTTGAGCACGCTGGCGCACATCGAGGAGACCGACCCCTTGCCCTTGGTCCCGGCGACATGGATGACGCCGTAATCCTTTTGCGGATCGCCCAAAAGGGACATGAAATGCCGCATGCGCTCTAAATTAAACTTTTCCGCCGCGTTCCTAAAGTTGCGCTTCAGGCTGTAATCAATAAAGCTGTAAAGAAAATCCAATGATTCCTGGTAGCGAGTTTCAATATCCTGCATACTTTTCTTTCTGAGACGAGCCAATAGAATGTGGCCTTTATTATATCCTCTGCCGTCAGACAACCAAAGACCTCCCTTCACAGACATCCGCTTCACCTCAGCGCCGGATAAGGGACAGAAAACATTAAACGGCGGCCGAACGACAAGAATCGCCCCCCTATTTCAAAAATGATAGAATATCGGTATAAATAACGGGTCATTGGATCCATCCGGCTCTCATCCGGTCGGCCATCAGCCGGACAGCCGCGAGACGACAAAGCCGTGTTTATTCAAACCGGCGCATCTGCGGTTACAATAAACCCTAACGGTTGATCTTAACCACCCGGCAGCAAGGAAGGTTTTATGGCAGGACTCTCACACGAACTCGGTATTGACCTGGGAACCCTCAACACCAGGATTGCGGAAGGTAAAGACATCTTAATTCAGGAACCCACCGTAGTCGCCATCCTTTTGGAAGAGCTGAAACTGGTGGAAATCGGCAAGTCCGCGCTGGATATGCTTGGCAGGGTGCCCGAAAGCATCGAGGTTAACCGGCCGATGCGCTATGGCGTGATCGCCGAGTTTGAGATCACCGAAAACCTGCTGCGGGAGCTGGTCCGGCGGGTGACCGGACGGCTGCTGCTCTTCCGTCCAAACCTGATGATCACCATTCCCTATGGGATCACCAGCGTTGAACGCCGCGCCGTCTACGAAGCCGGTCTGGGCGCTGGCAGCCGGGATGTCACCCTGATCCAGCAGCCGCTCGCGGCGGCCATCGGCGTGGACCTGCCCATCAGCACCCCCACCGGCAATATGATCGTCTCCCTCGGGGGCGGCACTTCGCAGGCCGCGGTGCTGGCGATGAACGGGATCGTCTCCGCGGAGACCACCCAGGTGGCCGGCCTGAAGATGGACGACGCCATCGTCGACTACATCCGCCATAAATACGGCCTGATCATCGGCCAGCCCACGGCCGAACAGTTAAAGATCAAAATCGGCGCGGCGATTCCCCAGGACGAGCAAAGTTCCATGGAGATTCAGGGCCAGGACCAGGTCAGCGGCCTCCCCAAGCCCGTGATCCTGACAACGGATGAGGTTGTGGAAGCTTTGCAGAATCCGCTGGAAGAAATTGTCACCATGATCCGCCACGTGCTGGAAAAGACCCCTCCGGAGCTGATCTCCGACATCATCGACCGAGGCGTCGCCCTCTGCGGCGGGACCGCCCTGATGCGCGGAATTGACAAGTATCTGACCAAGTCCCTCGGCATCCCCGCTTATCTGGTAGATAACCCCACCACCTGCGTGGTGGAAGGGGCTGCCAGGGCCTTTACGATGATGGACGAATTGAGCCGAAACCTGCCGCCGAAATTCTAAAGGAAGCAATGATGGTGGAACCTGCATCAAGCCCAGCCGAATTTTCTGCCAGACCGGCCCGCGAAGCCGCGGATCAGGATGGGCTGAGCCGGTTCTACCCGCCCCGCCGCCAACAACTCAACCATTGGATCGGGGTTCCCGCCGGTATCCTGCTGATCCTCCTGGCCGCCGCCGCGTTTTTATTTGGTTTCTTCACGACCTGGACGGCCATCGAGCGGCATGGCCGAGCGGTGGTCCTCAAAACCCTGCCCCTCCCCCTGCTCATCGCCGTCCTCTGCGCTGTGATTGGTCTGACCCTCCTCGTCAGCGCCGCCCGCCATTGGCGGGACGGGATCACGCTCCTGCCAACCGGGCTTGAAATTCAGGAGGGCAGAAAGACCCATTCTGTGCCTTTTGAGTCCATCACCCGCCTGGATTCCCTGGTCAACGTGGTCAAGTTCGCCACCAGCGTTGTGGACGTGCGCACCCGGGCCGTCATCGAGGATGACCAGGGGCAGAAGTATGTGATCACCGACCTGACCGCAAACGCTCAGGACCTGGTGAAGCGCTGCCGGGCGGAAGTGCTCCCCAGGCTGTTCCGAGAAGCTCAAAAAGCGCTCCAGCAAGGCCAAAAAATCGAGTTTCACCCTGACCTGGCAGCCACCCGCCAAGCCGTTCTGATCCGAAATGTGCCTTATGACTGGCGGGATTTAACCGTCGCCCTCAAAAAACGACGGATCGCCCTGCTGGATAAAACCACCCGGCGCGATCTGATCAACTTTCCTGTGCGAAAATTGAAAAACACCGATATTTTGCTGGCTTTACTGGAAAATCCCCCGCGATAACACCCTTGATTTGAGTTTTGGATCGGAAATAAAGGCCATAATGGTTAGGAGGGTTTACACAATGACTGCTGATGGCCCTCATCCAACCCTCGGCGCCACCTCAAGGAACGTAGTGACGAAGCCCCCAAAACATTGTGAGGGGGTGGGGGGAAGGCTTAACCTGTCTTCTTACCTTAAACACAGCCGAGGTAAATTACTTTTTATCCCCAAGGTAATACATCATCCGCTGCAAATGCAGGACGGGGTCAATGTGCTGCACGTGGACGTTCTCCGGCGTGATCAGGGTGATCGGCGCATAGTTCAAGATCGATTCGATTCCCGCCGCCACCAGCTGATCGGCCATCTCTTGGGCGGCCTGGGCGGGAACGGTCAGGATGGCGATCTTAATCCCCTTTTCCCGGATCTTCTCCTCCATAACCGCCACATCCTCCACGATCACCGGGCCGACCGGCGTCCCAATCACTTTGGGATCTACGTCAAACAGCAGGCCAATCTCGATCCCGCGACTGGCAAAGCCCTGATAGCGGGTGAGCGCCCGGCCGAGGTCGCCGGCGCCGACCACCACCACCTGCCAAACCCGGTCCAGGTTGAGGATCCGCTGCAGTTGTTCAATCAAATAATAAATCGAATAGCCTGTCCCCTGTTTGCCAAATCCCCCGAAATAAGAGAGGTCCTTGCGGATCTGGGCGGCAGTGGACCCCAGACGTTCCGCCAGCATTTGTGAGGAGACGGTGTGCATCCCCTGCCTGGCCAATTGATTCAGCGTTTGCAAATACCAGGGTAACCGGCTGATTACAACGTCTGGGACAACTTCTTCTGCCATGGGTCAGTATCCTGTATAATAAAAGTTGGTCAATTAAACTTGTCTGCAACAGCTTTATTATACGCTATAACCCGATCGCAGCCTTTTTATTGGTTGGGTCAAAGCCTGTGATTTTCTCAGGTCCCGGGAAAAATTTTCGATTACAATAACCCTTGTAAAGAAGAGAAAAACTATTATTGGAGGTCCTATGCGTGCAGGAAGAATCATTGCTTTCATAACGGCTGCCGTCTTCATCATCTTCGGATTCTTGTTCATTCTGGGCGCTTTCAGTCCGGAAGGCTCTCCGAGCTGGATCTTTGTCGGCATCGTCGGCATGGTGATCGGCTTCGTGCTGATCTTTGTCGGCACCAAGCTTTCCCCGCCCCAAAAGGCCGGCGACCAGGTCGTCAACCTGCAGGTTGACCTGCCCAGCGACGTGAGCATGGATACGATCAAATGCAAGTCCTGCGGCGCGCCTTTGAAGGCCGAGGACATCAAAATGGTCGCTGGCGCACCGGTGGTTGAATGCCCGAACTGCGGCACGACCTACCAGCTGACAGAAGAACCAAAGTGGTGAAATAATGAAGAAACTTAAGATCATCCTTCTCATCATCGTTCTGTTGGGGGTGTTCGCCCTGCCAGCCACGTCGGTTTCGGCGCAGGACTATGCCTTCACCCTCACCTCAATGGAAGTTGAAGCTTACATTGAAGAGGATGGTACGCTTTCCCTCTGGTATCTGTTGGAGTTCCAGAACCTGCCTTCGGGCGCTCCGATCGAATTTGTGGATATCGGGATGCCCTCCTCTTCCTACAGCCGCAGCGCCGTCCAGGCAGAGGTTGACGGCGTCGCAATCGAAAAGGTGGAAAGTTCCCCCTATGTGCCGAATGGCTTTGCCCTGAACCTGGAAGACAATGCCATCCAACCGGGCCAATCCGGCACGGTCACGGCCTGGATCACGGGCGTGGAAGATGTGGTGACTCCCTATGACAACGGCGACCGGGAAAACTATGCCAATTTCCAGTTCAGCCCGAACTGGTTCGATTCGCAATATGATAAGAGCAGCAACACCGCCTACCGGGTGACCATCATCCTCCCGCCAGGCGTTGGCAGCGAGGAAGGGGTTTATTATTACCCCTCCAACTGGCCGGGGGATGACACGCCTGACGACATCGGCCGGACCGCCGCTGAAGACCGGGTCTACTATTCCTGGTATGCCGCAAACGCCGATGCGCACACCCAATACACCTTCGGCGTCGCTTTCCCGAATCAATATATCCCGGAACAGTCAGTGGTCCAGACCATTCCCATGAACGACACGCCCTCCTCATCCGGCGGATCGAACGGGATTCTCACCGCCCTGAGTGGGAATGTCTGCTGCTTTGGTTTCGGCCTGTTCTTTGTGGCGATATTCGGCTGGAGCATCTACCAGGGCACCGTCGGCGCCAAGAAACGCAAGATGAAATATCTGCCGCCCAAGATGAAGATTGAGGGCCACGGCATTAAGCGCGGGCTGACGGCGGTTGAGGCCGCCATTCTGATGGAGCAGCCGATGGATAAGGTCATGACCATGATCCTCTTCGGTGCGCTCAAAAAAGAAGCGGCAATCGTGGAGCAGTCCGACCCGCTGAAACTGACCGTCACCGACCCCCTGCCCGAAGGCTTGCAACAATATGAAATCGACTTCCTGAACGCCTTCAAAGAATCAGATGCCAAGCGCCGGACCGCCCTGCAAAAGATGATGGTGGATCTGGTGAACAGCGTCTCCCAAAAGATGAAAGGCTTCAGCCGCAAAGAAACCATCGCCTATTACGAGGACATCATGCGCCGGGCCTGGAAGATGGTTGAAGAATCCCAGACTCCCGAGGTCAAGAGCGAAAACTACGACCAGACCCTCGAATGGACGATGCTGGATGACGACTACGCCGAGCGCACCCGCCAAACCTTCTCGGGCGGCCCGGTCTTCGTGCCGATGTGGTGGCCGCGTTATTCCCCCACCTACCGTCGCAATATCGGCCGGATGAGTCCTGCCACGCCCTCCATCGGGGGCAATGTTTCAACCGGCGGCCGGTCGAGCAGCAGCGGTTCTCCTTCGCTGCCGCATATCCCCGGCTCTGATTTTGCTGCCGGCGTCGTCAACGGCGTCACAGGGATGTCTGCCGGCGTGGTCGGCAACCTGACCTCCTTTACCAATGGCATCACCACCCGCACCAACCCGATCCCCGTTTCCAGCAAGTCCGGCAGCGGCGGCTTCCGGGGCGGCGGCAGCAGCGGCGGATGCGCCTGCGCCTGTGCTTGCGCCGGTTGCGCCTGCGCCTGTGCCGGTGGCGGCCGCTGAACCTGATCCCAACCTATCGCTCCTGGCGTCAATTGCGCCAGGAGCCTCTCAATCCTTATGAAACCTTCAAACACGCTTACCGGTAAACTGACCAAGATTTTCCAACGTCCCCCTTCGCCCAAGACCGGGCTGTATCATTACCGGCGGGAAAGCAAAGCTGAAAAGACGCGCATCCACCTCCGGATCGACCCGGACGGGCGCGGTCTGCTGATCGTCAACGCCAACCGGGTGGTGCACCTCAACCCCTCAGCGGCAGCGATGGCTTTCTATCATCTGGAAGGCCTCACGCCGGAATCTGCATCCCGAGCCTTGCAGCGGGAATACAGCGTCTCTTCCAAAGATGCCCAGAACGACTTCCTGGACTTCATCAACCAACTGGAGGATCTGCTGCGGCCGGATGGCGCCTGCCCGGTCTGTGAGCTGGACCTGGAAACCACGGCGCCTTTCAGCGCCAAGCCCAGCGCCCCCTACCGAATGGACCTGGCGATCACCTACCGCTGCAACAATAATTGCAGCCATTGTTACAACGCCCGCTCCCGCCATTACCCTGAGTTGAGCCTGGAGGAATGGAAGCGGGTCATCGACCGAGTTTGGGACCAGCGCATTCCCCACATCGTCTTCACCGGCGGGGAGCCCACGCTCTACCCCCACCTGCCGGAACTGGTGGCCTATGCCGAACAGCAGGGCGTCATCACCGGGCTGAACACCAACGGCCGCAAATTGGCAGACCCGGCTTTCGTCCAGGCGCTGGTGGATGCCGGTTTGGATCATGTCCAGATCACGCTCGAATCGCACGACCCGACTATCCATGACAAAATGGTAGCCGCCAAAGGTGCCTGGGCAGAGACGGTCGCCGGCGTGCGCAATGTGGTGGCTTCGCCGCTCTACGTGATGACCAATACCACCCTGCTCACCCACAACAGCCCCACCGTCAAAGAAACCCTCCATTTCCTCGGCGAACTGGGCGTCCCCACAGTCGGCCTGAACGCCCTGATCTATTCGGGCAAGGGCGAAGAGGTTGAGACCGGCCTGCCGGAAGAGGACCTGCCCCCTCTGCTGGAAACCGCCCGCGAGATCACGCAGGCCCAGGGGCAGCGCCTGATCTGGTACACCCCCACCCAATATTGCCACTTCAACCCCCTGCAGCTGGACCTGGGCGTCAAAGGCTGCACGGCGGCGCTCTATAATATGTGCATCGAGCCCAATGGCGACGTGATCCCCTGCCAATCCTATTACCAGTCTCTGGGCAATATGCTGCAGGACCCCTGGCAAGCCATCTGGGAAAATCCCCTGGCGCTCTCGCTCCGCAACCGGAGCGTCGTGCCCGAAGGCTGCCTCACCTGCGAGTTCCTCCCGGAATGTGGCGGCGGATGTCCCCTGGCAAGAAAACACCAAACGATCCATCCCATCCAGAATCCCATTTTTTCCAATTGAACGGAGCGATATGGCCAATCTCTTTCAATCTGTCAAGCAACTTTTCTCTGATAAGAAACCCCTCCCGGCCGGCATGTACAGCTACCAGGCGCCAGCCAGTGAGGAAGCCCCCTACCGGCTGCACCTCCGGATTGAAGCGGACGGCAGCGGAATTCTGGTGATCAACGCCTCCACCATCCTGCACCTCAACCAGACGGCGGTCGAGTATGCCTACCACATCATCAAAGGCACGCCCCTGGCGGAAGTGGCCGCGGAGGTCGCCAAGCGCTATCAGGTGGACCCCGAGCAGGCCCGGCAGGATTTTGAAGCCCTCCAGGAGCAGATCGAAACCCTGATCCATACGCCGGACCTCGACCCCGTCATGTACCTCGGCCTGGAACGCATTGACCCCTATCAGACCGAAATCTCCGCCCCCTACCGGCTGGATTGCGCCCTGACCTACCGGGTGGACGGCGACAGCCTGCAAAGCGCCGCGCCGCAGGAGCGGGTAGCGCGGGAACTGAGCACTGAAGAATGGAAAACCATCCTCCACAAGGCCTTTAAAGCCGGCATTCCCCACCTGCTCTTCACCGGCGGCGAGCCGACTCTGCGGGAAGACCTGGCGGAGATCCTCCAGGAAGCGGAAGACCTGGGTCTGGTCACCGGCCTGCTCTCGGCCGGCCTCAAACTCGGGAATCAGGCTTATCTGGAAAGCCTCCTCGCGAGCGGTCTGGACCATTTCATGATGGTCTTTGACCCGGAGGACGAGCGGGACTGGCAGGTGCTGGAAACCGTCCTGCCCGAGGACCTCTTCACCACCGTCCACCTGACCCTCAGGAATGGGGACGACCTCCAGCCGGTGATCCGCCGGCTGGCCGAAGTGGGCGCCAACGCCATCTCCTTGAGCGCCGTGGACCCCGCCCTGGCGGATAAACTGCAAGCGCTGCGGGATTACGCGGCCGTGCAGCAGCTTGAACTGGTTTGGGACCTGCCGGTGCCCTATTCCAGCAATAACCCGGTCTCTCTGGAACTGGAACAGAGCAGCGAAGGCGCAGCCAGTGCGGGAGCGGGCAAAGCCTGGCTCTACGTGGAACCGGATGGCGATGTGCTCCCCGCCCAAGGGCTTTCCGACCAGGTCCTCGGTAACCTGCTGACCGATGAATGGGAGCAGATCTGGTCCAAATGAAATCGGGCCAAGGACAGCTGACCCTCACCGAATGGCACGCGCGCTTCACCCAGCAGGCCGGCTGGACCGCTGAGATCCGCCGGCACCTCTTTGACCAGGCCGGGCTGAAGCCAGGCAGCCAAGTGTTGGAAGTGGGCTGCGGAACCGGCGCCGTGCTAAACGCCATTGCTGAAGAGACTGACTATCACCTGACTGGGGTGGACATTGACCGCCCCAGTTTGCAATTTAATCACACTCAACTCCCCCCTTTCCCGTTAACCCAGGCGGACGGTCACAGCCTCCCTTTTGCCGATAAGGCCTTTGACGCGGTCTACTGCCACTACCTGCTGCTCTGGGTCGCGGACCCCGCCCGGGTGCTGGCCGAGATGCGCCGTGTGACCCGCCCCGGTGGGGTGGTGATCGCCCTGGCCGAGCCGGACTACGCTGGCAGAATTGATTCTCCGCCCCCTCTGGATGAGCTGGGCCGGCTGCAGACCAAGGCCCTGGCGCGGCAGGGTGCGGACGTTGAAATCGGCCGCAAATTGGAGCAGCTGTTCATAAGCGCAGGGCTGGTCAATATCTTTTGCGGGCAGCTCACCGCGCGGGCTGACCAACCGGAAACTATGGACCCCCTAGAAAAAGCCGTGCTGAAATCCGATCTAGCGGGTGGTCTCACCGCCGCGGAAGTGGACCACTATCTCAAAATCGACGAAACAGCCCGCTCCCAAAACCGGCGGAAAATGTCCATCCCGACCTTCCATGCCATCGCCTGGGTAAGCCCCTAGCACCAATTTGGTCATTTGCTTGCCAAATCAATTAAAGGCGGCTATAATATCACTCTGAAATCGGGGCGTGGCGCAGTCCGGCTAGCGCGCTTGCATGGGGTGTAAGAGGCCCTGGGTTCAAATCCCAGCGCCCCGACTTTAGAAAAACCGCCCAAGGTTGGGCGGTTTTTTCATAAGGTTAGACCTGGAGGTGACAGAATGGCTCAGCATTTCCGTATCGCATTCCTTGGCTCAGGCGGGATCGCCCGGGCGCACGCCTATGCCCTTGACGCGCTGAAATACTATTATGACGACGCCCCCGAGGTCGAGCGCGTGGTGGTCGCCTCGCCCACCGCAGCTCACCGGGAAGCCTTCGCCAGCCGCTACGGCTTCCGGGAAACCTGCGCGCCCGACGACGTCTGGGCGCGGGATGATCTGGATGCGGTTTACCTCCTCGGCGCCAATCTCACCCATACGCCGCAGTTCCTCAAGGCCGTCGAGCATCCCACAATCCGGCGGATGTACATCGAAAAACCCATCGCCGCGTCAAAAGAACAATTAGCGGATTTGGAAGCATTCGCATCTAAAGACCACATCAGGTTCGTCATGATGGGGTTCCAATTCCTGCAGAAATCCCCCATCCGCAAAGCGCTGGCGCACTGGCAGTCCGGCGACTTTGGCACACCGGTCCATTTCCGCGCCGAATACCTGCACAGCAGCTACCTCAACCCGGATTACCGCCAGAAGCACACCAACCGCATGGCCGCCCTCCCGCTCGACGGCGCGGCCGTAGACCTCGGCTCACACGCCCTGAGCCTGCTGACGGCCTTCCTCGGCGACGGCTTGAGCGTGCGGCAGGCCACCGCCACCAACGGCCAAATCGCCGGCGTCCCTGCTGAGACGGACCTCTGCACGATCGCGCTGATGGAAGAAACAGGGTCGGGCGCGGTCGGTACGATGACGGCCAGCCGCATCACGGCAGGGGCGGGCGACCAGCTTAAGCTGGAACTGCACGGCACCCTGGGCTCCATCCTGTTCGACACCGCCCAGCCGGACTGCTATCACAGCTTCCAGGCCGGCGGGAGCTGGCGCCGTCACGACGTTTATAGTGATTACCTGCCTGCCTCAAAATTCACCTCTGACTATGTCCCCTCCGGCTGGCTGCGCGCCCTGGTGCACAACCATTACCTCTTCCTGGGCGGCAACCCCGAAGGAAGTTTCATTCCCGGTCTGGCGCATGGCATCCAGGTCCAGCGC
>WOYY01000007.1 GCA_011620555.1 Anaerolineaceae bacterium
GGGCTGCCTTTTCCATTGACAAAAGCAATCCCCCCCATTAGAATGATTTATACAATCGAAAAAGCCATAAAGGGTGCACCTCCCGCCCGGATGCAAGGTGCACAAGGGGGGAAGCTGGTGAAAGTCCAGCACTGTCCCGCAACGGTAACACCTCTGGTGAAGTCCGATAACCCGCCCTTTATGACCCAAAAACTTCGTGGAAAGGAAAGTTGGGTATCGGCTCAGCAGTTAAAAGCCGACCTTCCCTTTCCGCCCAGGCTGGGCGGAATTGTTTTAACGACCTTTTTCCGAAAGGTCGTTTTAATTGACTAAAGGAGTTGGTTAATGAAATCCCCCGTAAGGTCCATCCCCATCGTATTCATCCTGATCATTGGCCTCCTGGCCAGACCGATCGAATCGGCGTTCGCAACACCGCTTCAATCTGATTTGGGGCAGACAGCCGCAGACCAGGTCATTAATTCAGCCTTTGACTATCTGGCAACGCAGCAAAACCCGGATGGCGGTTTGCGCTGGCTGGATGAAACATCCAGCGCCGCCGTGACCCTTCGGGCTGTTCTGGCCTTGGCTGCCAACCATTTTTCGCAGGACCGCCTGCAGAGTGAAGAGGGCCTCAACCCCATGGATTACCTCGAAGCGGAGGGAATTCAGTGGATTTACCAGGAAGAGACCGAAACCCCCGGCCTCAGCATCGCCAGGACAGGGCAGCTGCTGGCGGCCATCGCGGCCGCCAATCGGGACCCCCAACAATTCGGCGATCAGGGCTTGAACCTGATCTATCTCCTCAATGAAAATTATGATCCCAACACGGGAATCTATGGCGCGGCTACAAGCGATAATGTCACCGATCAGATCTGGGCCATTTTGGGCCTGACAGCTAACAATTTCGATGTTCCCCAGGAAGCCGCCGACTGGTTAGCCGCTGCGCAGGGCGAGGATGGCGCCTGGAATGACGGCTATGGCAGCTATCTCGACACAACCCCCCTGGCCCTGCTGGCCTTGCTGGCCAGCGGTCAATATGACAGCAACTCAGACGCCATTGAAGTGGGGATCGCCTTCATGGTTGAGAACCAGGAACAAAGCGGCGGCTGGCAGTCCGAATGGGACACCACAACCAACGCCAGCATCACCGGCGCCATGCTGCAGGTCATCTCCGCGCTTGGCGATGTGCCGATGAGCGGCAACTGGCAGCTCGAGGCTGGCAATCCCTATTCCGCCATCCAGGCCCTCCAGCAGGAGAGCGGTGTGATCGGCGGCGACTATGCCAACGCCTACTCCACCGCAGATGCCCTTTTGGGTGTTTCCGGCCAGCCGCTTTTCCGCTTGGGCGACCTCGCCCAGGCCAGCAACGCTTTTGACTATCTCTTTGCTGCACAGGATTCCGCGGGCGGCTGGGATGCCGCCGGGCAGACCATTGACGTGATCCTGGCCATTGCAGCCGCCGGTTGGCAGCCCGCCAGCCTGCAAAGCGAAGGCAATACGCCCCTGAACGCCCTCGAGGCCGGCCTCGACGCTTACATCGAAGCAGGCCCGGATGCCATCGGCAAGGCCATCCTGGGCGTCGCAGCCCTGGGACAGGACCCAGCCGATTTCAACGGTTTAAACCTTTCGGACATCCTTCTGGATGAATACGATGAAACCGCCTTGGCTTTTGGCGATCCGGGCAACACCTGGCATCAGGCCCTAGCTATCCTGGGGCTGGCCGCGGCCGGCAGCGAAGCGCCCGAAGGCGCCGTTGCAACCCTGGCCGGGCTCCAGCAAGCCGACGGCGGCTGGGAATATGCCACGGGCTTCGGCTCCTGGCCCGACAGCACCTCCCTGGCCATCCAGGCCCTGCTCGCCGCCGGGTACGACCCCGCCGATTCGGTCATTGCAGACGCCGTGGCTTACATCCAATCCACCCAGACGGAGGATGGCGGTTGGGGCGATTCCAGCACCACCGCTTACGCCCTGATGGCCCTGAACGCCTTGAACGAACCGCTCACCGATTGGCAGACCGCCAGCGGGACCGACCCCCTGACCAGTTTGATGTCCTATCAAAAGGCCAACGGCTCCTTCGTCTATTCCTGGGAATATGCTGATGACAGCGTCATGGCCACCGCCTCGGCCTTGCTGGCCCTCTTCGGCGGGGACTATATCCTCCCCCGAACAAACCATACGCCCACCGCGGCGCTCCTGATCGACCCAGGTGAAGGCGAAACCCAAACAGCCTGCGTTCCGTTGGCGACGGAGACGATCAGCGGCCTCGAGTTGCTGGATGCCTCCGGGTTTGAATATGACTCTCAGGAAGGCTACATCAACAGCATCCTTGGCATCTCCAACCCCGACGGCGAAACCAACTACTGGTCCTATTGGGCCTGGAACGGCCGGGAATGGGTCTTCCAATCAGCCGGCGCGAACGATTCAATTGTCCATCCCGGCACGGTCGAAGCCTGGCATTTCACCAGCTGGGAGGTTTACCCCTCCCTGCCCCCGGACACCCTGCCAGTGATGGCGACCCTCTGCGACTCGGGCAGCCTCTTAAAGGACTACAACGTCGAACCCTATCTGAGCTATGCCGATCTCTACCAGGGAGAAGCAGCGGCTGAGATGGCTCCCCCCGCATCGGGCGCAACGGCTGAGGCCCCGCAGGACGCCACCGAGAGCGCACCCGCGGCCAGCGCAACGGAGGAGGCCCCAACGCAAGTTTCGCCAACCCCGGCTGCTGAAGCGGAACCCCTGCCCCTCGCGCCGATCATCATTCTGGGTGTCCTGGCCGTGGTCATCGTTGTCGTGATCCTGATGATCAACAAAAAGAACAGCCAATGAAATTAAGGCTGCAAAGCTTACTCATCAACAGCTTTGTCTTCCTTCTGGGCATTCTGAGCCTGCTGGCGCCCTTTGTGGTGCCGCAGGCCAGAACGTCCACTTTTTCGAGCACTTCCTTCCCGGTGATGGTCAGCCTGATCGTCGTCCTGTGCGTTCTGATCCTCCTCTTTGAAGCCCAATCCACCCTTCTGAACGCCAAATTGATCGCGTTCCTGGGCGTTCTGATCGCCCTGAACGCGGGCCTCCGCTTCCTCGAAATCGCCATTCCAGGTCCTGCCGGTTTCAGCCCGGTTTTCTTCCTCATCATCCTGACCGGCTACTACTTCGGTGGGCGGATGGGCTTCCTGATGGGCGCGATGACCATGCTGGTCTCTGGCCTGCTCACGGGGGGCGTCGGCCCCTGGCTGCCGGGCCAGATGATCACAGCCGGGTGGGTCGGCCAAAGCGCTGGCTTCCTCCGTTTCATATTTAGGAAACTTAATTTCGCGGGAAATCCCGTCGAGATCATCTTCCTGGCCATCTTCAGCGCAATCTGGGGCATGCTCTATGGCGCGATCATGAACCTCTGGTTCTGGCCCTTTTTGGCCGGCGCGCCGGGCCAGACCTGGTTCCAGGGCGCGAGCCTGGCGGAAAATTTCGGACGCTATTTGACCTATTACCTGGCGACCTCCGTCGTTTGGGATGTGACCCGTTCGGTCGGCAACGTGCTGGTCGTCTCCTTCTTTGCCCGGCCGGTGCTGCAAATTTTCGACCGCTTCAACCGGCGTTTTTCTTTCCAGATCGTCAAGGAAGGCGAACCGCTATGACCGCTTCCCTGGCGTGGCTTGCCTGGCTGCTGGCCAGTCTCATCATCCTGCTTTCCACCCGTAACCCCCTCCTGCTTGTGGTCTTCCTGAGCCTGCTGCTGGCCCTGGGAATCCGGCTCTCCGCACCGCCCGACCGCAAACGCTGGTTGGGGCAAAACCTGCGTTTCATCGGGACGATGATCCTCCTCTCTGCCCTGATCAATTTTATCTTCACCCACACCGGGGCAACGAGGCTCTTCTCCCTTCCCAAGGATTGGTTCCTGATCGGCGGGCCGTTCACGCTGGAAAGCCTGGTCTATGGCGGAATCAACGGGCTGGTCATCAGCTCCCTCTATCTGACCTTCACCCTATTAAACAAGGCGCTTTCCATTCAACAGCTCACCCGCCTGATCCCGAACGCCTTTTATCCCCTCACCCTCATCACGACGATCTCGCTGACCTTCTTCCCCTCCATTCAGGAGCGGACCCGGCAGATCAAGGAGGCGCAGATGATCCGCGGGAACCCGATGGAGAAACTCACGGACTGGATTCCAATCCTGATCCCGCTGATGGTGACCAGCCTGGAAAACGCCATCCAGCTCTCCGAATCGATGACCGCCCGGGGCTTCCAGGCAAACAAAGGCAGCCGGAAGCCCTCCGCGGGGCTGGCCATCCTCATTCTGGCGACCTTTTTGGTTTTCGCCGGATGGGTTCTGTCCCTATTCAATTACCCGCTGTGGATCAGCTGGGGCCTCTACCTGATAGCCGCCGTTTCCCTCGCGCTCCTTCTGAGCGCCCAATCCCGCGCCATCCAAATCACCCACCTGCATCAGGATCGCTGGGAGAAAACGGATGTCTTCGCGACTTCCACCTTTACCCTCGTTTTCCTGGTGCTGCTGGGCCTGATCCTGGGCCAAAAGACGGCTTTCCTCAGCTATAGCCCTTATCCCGCCCTGGCCTTCCCAACCCTGCCGCCGGCAGCCTGGCTCTTGGGCCTGGTGCCTGGGCTTCCAATCCTCCTGAGGCCTCATGATCACCGCGACTGACCTCTTTTTCCAATATCCGCAATCCGCGTCCCCCATCCTCAAGGGCGCCTCTTTTTCGATTCAGCCCGGCAGTCTGACCCTGATCGCGGGGGCTTCCGGCAGCGGCAAATCAACCCTGCTGCGGTGTTTCAACGGTCTCGTGCCGCACTTCACCGGCGGCGAGATCGGCGGAAAGCTGGAGGTTTTAGGGAAAGACCCAATCCGCCTTGGCCCCGAGCAGATGGCGGCCTGGATCAGCCTGGTCTTTCAGGAGCCGGAAACGCAGTTCGTTTACGACCAAGTGGATGAAGAGATCGCCTTTGCCCTGGAGCAAACCGGCCTACCCCGTTCAGAAATGCAGGCTCGGGTGGATTCGGCCTGCCAATTCCTGGGGTTGGATGGATTGCAGAGTCGCCGCATTGCCACCCTTTCCGGCGGCGAGAAACAGAGGGTTGCGATCGCCGGCGCGCTGGTCACGCAGCCTAAAATCCTGATCCTCGATGAACCAACCTCTCAACTGGACCCCCAAGGCGCGGATGAGATCCTGCGCTATATCCTCGACCTCAGGCAAAAATTGGACCTGACGATCCTGATCTCCGAACACCGCCTCGAACGAGTTCTGCCCTATGCCGACCGGGTAGCCTGGCTGCCCGGAGATGGGTCCGTCCATGAAGGGCCACCCCAGGAGATCCTCCCTCTATTGGAGCAGGTTCCACCCAGTGTGCAGATTGCCAAGCAACTGGACCTTAGCCCCATCCCCACCCGGCCAGAGGACTTTCCCCGCGTTCAGGTGAACAAGAGCGGACCAGAACTTACCGCCGGGCCAAATCCAGCCATCTTTCCGGTCGAGAGCTTATCGGCGACGAACCTCGCGGTCACCCTTGGAAACAGGGAAATCCTCAAACAGGTCTCCTTCAGGCTGGGACAAGGCGAATTATTGACCTTGATGGGCGCCAACGGTGCGGGAAAGACCACCCTGCTCCGGGCGGTCCTTGGCCTGGTTCCATCCCAGGGAGCCAGAATGATTATGGGGGAGCATATTGAAAATGCCTCCCTCAACGCCCTCATCCGCCAGGTCGCGTATCTGCCGCAAAACCCCAATGACCTCCTGTTCGCGGACAGCGTGCTGGATGAAATGAACGTCACGCTGGCAAACCATGACCTCAGCTTACCGCCAGACGAAATCCAGCAGCACCTGGCTCGATTTGGCTTATCCAAGTTGACCGCTGCCTATCCCCGTGACCTGTCGGTCGGCGAAAGGCAGCGGGTGGCCCTGGCTGCTATCACAATTTACGACCCGCCCATCCTGTTCCTCGATGAGCCCACCCGGGGCCTCGATTATGGCAGCAAGCGGGAATTGGTCAAGCTCTTGAAAAAGTGGCAGAAACGGGACAAATCGATCCTTGTCGTCACCCATGACGTGGAATTCGCAGCCTTGCTTGCAGATACTGTGCTGGTCCTGGACCAAGGTCAGGTCGCCTATCATGGCGCCCCCGGTCCACTCTTCACCCAATCCCCCGTCTATCAGACCCAAACGGCAAAAATTTTCCCGGGAACCGGCTGGTACCGTCCGGCCGATATTGACCCCGCCCAGATATCCCTCTCTGAGAACGGATAGGCTGTGGTAAAATTGTCCCGGCTCGTTATTTCAAAAATAAAATAAAAGTTGATATATTTCCGAGTGGATGGTTACATCCCTCACTATTGGTGGTATTTAACCCTGGGTATAAATAAACTGCGGGTTATGTTTTTAATGGTTTATCAGCTTAGTGGCAAATTATCCAATCCTGCTATTCAACTGGGAAATTGACACTGGCTACCGCAATTTGGATGGAGAATCGTTTACTAGGAGAGATATCAAATGTACGGTTACAGTGGAAAGATTCTGCACATTGACCTGAAAGAACGAACACATTGGGCCGAAGAAAAACCCGAAGAATGGTACAAACTTTATATCGGCGGCGTGGCAATGGCAACCCGGCTTTGTTGGGAGAACATCAAAGTCGGTTGCGATCCCTATGACCCAGGCAACCCCGTTTGCTTTGCCAATGGCATCTTTGCCGGCACGCCGGTACCCGTTGGCGGCAAATATGGCTTAGCCTCCAAATCCCCGCTGACCGGCTTCATCGGCGACAGCCTTTCCGGTTCCTGGCTCTCCATTGCCATGAAACGGGCACAATGGGACGGCGTGGTCATCCACAATGCCAGCGACAAATGGGTTCATGTCTTCATTGATGATGACCGGGTCGAGTTCCTGCCCGCCGATCACCTCCTTGGACTGGGGACCTACGAAACCGAAGAGACCATTCGCGAAGAATTTGGCGACGACCAGATCCGTTCAGCAACCATCGGACCTGCTGGCGAGCATATCGTCCGCTTTGGCAATGTCACCAATGACGGACGCCAGGCCGGCCGGACCGGGCATGGCGCCGTTTGGGGCAGCAAGAAGCTCAAAGCGGTCTCCTTCCGCGGCACCAGCGGCGTGAAAGTGGCCGACCCGGACACCCTGCTCAGCATGTCCTTCGACATCACCGAAGCCGCCCAGGGGAAATACACCGAAAAATATCGGATCTACGGCACCTCCACCAATATGCTCAACATGAACAAGCTCGGCCTGCTGCCCACCCGGAACTATCAGGAGGGCGTCTTCGAGTTTGCAGAACTGGTCAGCGGTGAATATTTGGACGAGCACCACAAAGTCAAGGTGATCGCCTGCGCCCAGTGCCCGATCGCCTGCGAACAGATGTCAATGGTCAAGAAAGGGCCTTTTGCCGGCGCTATGACGGGCATCGAATATGAATGCCTCCAGGCCGTCAGCTCGAACTGCGGCATCAACGATATGACCGCCGCCATCCGCCTGGTGGACCTCGCTGACCGGGCCGGGATGGATGCCATGTCGATGGGCGTGACAATCTCCTACACCATGGAAGGTTACGAGCGGGGCGTGTTCAAAAAGGAAGATTTCATCTGCGAGAAAGCGCCCGAAGGGCTTGAACTCAACTTTGGCAATGGCCCAGCCGCCGTGATCCTGGCGGAGATGATCCGCGACCGGGAGGGCATCGGCGATATTCTCGCCGAAGGCACCAAACGGGCCGCCCAGTATTTTGATCAGGAACGCAAAGCCGAAACCTGGAAATGGGCGATGAACATCAAAGGCCTCGAAACGCCAGGCTATGATGCGCGGTCACTCAAAACCTTCGCCGTCGGACTCGCTGTCGGCACCCGGGGGGGCTGCCACAACCGCTCCGCCGCCTATGACCCCGACATCAAGGGCGAGACCAACCGCTTCACGGTGGACAAAACCCGCGGTGAGGTCGCTTCCCGCTCCGAAGAGTACGCGGCCGTTTACGATACCCTGCCGATGTGCAAATTCATCCGCCGCTGTTTCACCGGCAAAGCCGACCGGGCTGGCGCCTGGCCTGCGATTGCCAAGCTGATCAACGCCACCACCGGCTGGAATTTTGACTATGATGATGTGGATCTGATCGGCGTCCGTGCTCATACGATGAAGAAAGCTTTCAATATCCGTGAGGGCTGGGTAGAAGCGGATGACGACCTGCCCTATCGCTGGAAACACGAACCGATGACCATCGGACCTTCGGCGGGGTATGTGGTGACCGATGAAGAGCTTAAATACCTCAAGAAAATCTATTATGAAGCCAAGGGTTGGACGCCGGAAGGGTTGATCCCCAAGAAAGTCCTGGCGGACCTCGGCATGGATGACGTCGCTGAAGAAATAGGCGTGTAAGGAGAGAATAATGGTAGCGTCCACGTCAAAATTTAAATACATCGTTTGCGATCCCGAACTTTGCATCGGCTGTCAGCTTTGTGAATATATCTGTTCCTACACAAAGACCGGGGAATTCAATTCCTACCGCAGCCGAATCCGCACCGTCCGGGTGGATGAAGTCCTGATCACGGCCGTCGCCTGCCGCACTTGCGAAAATGCGCCCTGCGTGATAGCCTGCACCCGCGACGCCCTCAGCCAAGACCCCGAATCCGGTATCATCCGGATCGATCCCCAGAAATGTGATGGCTGCGCCTGGTGCATTGAAGCCTGTGACTTTGGCGCGATCTCGATCAATCACGAGACCAAACTGGCGGAATTCTGCAACCAATGCGAAGACATTGAAGACGGTCCCCAGTGCGTCAAAATCTGCCCAAAGGACGCCCTGGAATACACCACGCCCGATCAGCGCGCCCAGCGCACCCGCCGCAGCCTGATTAAGGAAAGTCTGGATTTCCCATCCAAAGCTAAGGATCCCCGATGAGCGAAAAGCCCTCCGCAAATCCAAACGACGGTGAACTCCGAATTGGGGTTTATATCTGCCACTGCGGCAGCAACATTGCCGGCGTCATCCCTCCCAAGGATGTGGTCGAATTCGCTGAAGGTCTCCCGGATGTCGTTCGGGCAACCGACACGCTTTATGCCTGCGCCGATTCAGGCCAACGCCTGATCAAAGAAGACATCAAGAAATACAAGCTCAACCGGGTTGTGGTTTCCGCCTGCTCCGTCAGGATGCATGAACCCACCTTTCGGGCGGCGGTAGCTGAGGCCGGCCTGAACCCCTTCCTGATGGAAATGGCCAATATCCGCGAGCAGTGCACCTGGGCCCACGGGCACGACCGGGACGGCGCACTCCAAAAGGCCAAAGACCTGACGGCCTCAGCCGTTGCGAAAGTCCGGTTCCTGACGGAATTGGACATGATCAACGTGCCAGTGACCCAAAAGGCGATGGTCATCGGGGGCGGCGTGGCTGGGATCAGCGCCTCGCTGGACCTCGCCGAACAGGGAATCGAAACCATACTCGTAGAAAAGGAACCAACAATCGGTGGGGTCATGGCACAGCTCAACAAGACCTTCCCCACCATGGACTGTAGTATATGAATACTCGCACCTAAAATGGTTGACGCGGCGCGTCAGCCCAAAATTGATGTGAGAGCCTTCACCGAGGTTGAAAAGGTCGAAGGATTTGTCGGAAATTTCAAAGTCACCCTGCGCGAAAAGGCGAAGTATGTCCGAGCGGACCGCTGCAATGGCTGCGGCGCCTGCACCTTGGCCTGCCCCGTGGAAGTCCCCAATTATTTCGAAATGAGCCTGGCTCCCCGCAAGGCGGCCTATGTGCCGATGAGCCAGTCTGTGCCCCTGATCTATTCCATTGATATGGAAAACTGTATCCAATGCTACAAATGCGTGGATGCCTGCGGCGCGCTGGAAGCGATCGACTTCAGCCAGGAGGATAAACTGGTCGAAGAAGATATTGGCGCCATCGTGGTTGCCACCGGCTTTAGCCACTTCGATCCCAGCGTGATGGAAGAATACGGGTATGCCCGCTATCCCAACGTGATCACTGCGATGGAGATGGAACGGCTCAACAACTCCGCCGGCCCCACCTCCGGCGACCTGATCCGCCCCAGCGATCATGAATCCCCCAAGACCCTGGCTTTCATCAACTGCGTGGGGTCCCGGGACAAGCGCTACAACCCCTACTGCTCCAATTTCTGCTGCATGTATTCGATCAAGAATGCGGTCCTGCTCAAGCAGATGAACCCGGACGTAGACATCACGATCTATTACATGGATATCCGCACCCCCTCCAAGGGCTACGAAGAGTTCTATGACCGTGCCCGTGAAATGGGGATCCATTTCAGCCAGGGCCGGCCCAGCTTGATCACCGAAAACCCTGAAACGCACAATCTCTATGTGCACGCTGAAGACATTGCTCTGGGCCGGGTGACGGAAAAAGAATATGACATGGTGATGCTGAATCAGGCCGCCATCCCGCAGCCGGACCAGAACCACATGAGTTCTGTGCTTAACGTGGCCCAAAGCCCCGGCGGCTGGTTCATGGAATATCACCCCAAACTCCGCCCAATAGACAGCCCCACCGATGGGATCTTCTTCGCCGGCGCCTGCCTGGGACCGAAGGACATCCCCAGCAGCGTGGCGCAGGGTTCCGCCGCGGCGGCCCGCGCCAGCCGCATCCTCCACTCGGAAGAGTGGGATATCGAACCCACCGTAGCCGTGGTCTGGCCGGATCGCTGTTCCGCTGAGACCAAGGGCCGGGCCTGCGGCTTGTGCGTCAAAGCCTGCCCCTATGGCGCAGTCAAACTCGAGGGCGACAAGGCCGCCGAGATCATCACGGCCAAATGCCACGGCTGCGGCGGTTGTGTGGCTGAATGCCCCGAGGACGCCATCACCCAGTTGCATTACACCGACGCCCAAATCCTTGCGCAGATGCGGGCGCTGCTGGCCGAGAAACCGGAAGAAAAGATCCTCGCCTTCCGCTGCCATTGGTGCTCTTATGGCGGCGCAGACCTGGCCGGCACGAGTCATTTTGAATATACGGCAAACGAGCGCGGGATGAAAGTGATGTGCTCCGCTCGGATGGACAGCGATTTCATTTACGAAGCTTTCCGCCTGGGCGCGGGCGGCGTGCTCTATTCCGGCTGCCACCCGCAGGACTGCCACTACATCACCGGGCAGGTGGTCGGCGCAAAAAGGGCCTCTCGCCTCAAGAAAACCTTTGACCGGATGGGGATGACGGAAGGCCGTTTCCGGATCGAATGGATCAGCGCGGCGGAGGGTGATAAATATGCGCGGGTCCTAAACGAAATGCAGGACGTGCTGGACAATATCCCCCCGGAGGAACTCCACGAAGAGATCGAACGGCTGAAACCCGAAATGTCCAAACGCCTCAAGAATTTCCCCGGCGTGCCAGGCGTGGAAGAAGCGATGGTCTACTCCGATAAACTCGTCAAAGCCATCACCAGTCAATTGGAGGCGAAATGAGCCACACTGCCGGAGTACAGACCTTTGCAGACGAAGTCAAAGCCGTCCCGGGTGGTGAACATCTGGAACTTTGCTATTCCTGCGGGACCTGCGTCAGCAAATGTATGATCCAGCAGAAAGTGGAGCCGGATTACAACCCCCGCCGCCTGCTCCGAATGGTGATGGAAGGCATGGAAGAAGCGGCCTTCACCAGCCCCACCACCTGGTTGTGCTCGGAGTGCGACCTCTGCTTTTCCGCCTGCCCCCAGGAGATCCATATCTCGCAAGTCATCAAAGCGGTCAAAGAACTGGCTGTCAGAGCCGGTTATACCTCCCCGCTCACAGCCGTGACCGTGAACGAAGACCTCTGCTCGGGCTGCGGCATTTGCGCCATGGTCTGCCCCTACGAAGCGCCCTCCTTATACGAAAAAGAAGTCGATGGCGTCCTGGATCGCTTCTCCAAAGTTGATCCGAATAAGTGCATGGGCTGCGGCACCTGCGTGGCGGCCTGCCCCCTCGGCGCAATCGCCAGAGTGGGTGTGAGCAATGCCGAAATTACAGCTCAGTTCCCGGAAACGCCCAAAGATGCGCCCACCATGATCGTTTTTACCTGCGACTGGTCCCTGCGGGAAGCAGAGGATGTGGCCCTCCTGGAGAGTTATCCTGAGGACGAAGTCAATGTCATCCATATTCCCTGCACGGGCCGGATAGACCCGCAACACGCCCTGATGGCGCTCGACTCGGGCGTCAAGGGCGTATTGGTCTGTGGCTGCAAACCCGGAGAATGCCACTATAAACGCGGAACCGACGTTGCCAGTTGCAAAATCGGCCTTTTGGATACCATGCTCGGGCAGATGAACCTCCCCCAGAAGCAAATCCGCTTCGTTCAAATCGGCACCCAGGAACGGGGCCGGATCCGAGAGGAAATTGATGGCATGCTGAACACCTTAACCCAATCCATGGAGGCGATGGCATGACCAGCAAACCCAAACTCGCCTTTTACTGGGCCGCCAGCTGCGGCGGCTGCGAAATCACGGTCACAGAACTGGGCATGCGCCTGGTGGATATATCCGAAAAAGCGGATATCGTCTTTTGGCCCGCCGCGATGGACTTCAAATATGAAGACGTCCGAGCCATGGCGGATAATGAAATTGATATTACCTTTTTCAACGGTGCCATCCGAAACGAAGAAAATGAGGAAATTGCCCACCTGATGCGGCAGAAATCAAAGATCCTGATCGCCTTTGGCTCCTGCTCGCACCTTGGCGGCATCCCAGGCCTTGCCAATATGTATGATATCGAATCCCTTTGCCAGCGGGTTTTTGACACTTCTCCCTCCGTGGATGACACCCGCGGCACCCGCCCGCAGACCTGCACAATAGTCCCGGAAGGTGAAATTAAACTGCCCGCCCTCTACGAACAGGTGCAATACCTCGCTGATGTGACAGATGTGGACTACTTCATGCCCGGCTGCCCGCCGGTTGTGGACCAGGTCTGGGCTGTCTTCCAGGCAGCGCTGAGCGGTAACCTGCCAACGAAAGGTTCCGTCATCGGCGCAAGCGCCAAGAGCGTCTGCGACGTTTGTACTCGCAAAAAGGGCGAGCCGGGTTTCCGGATCACGGAATTCAAACGCCCCCACGAGGTGGAACTGGACCCTGATCTCTGTTTCCTGACCCAGGGTGTGATCTGCTGCGGCCCGGCCACCCGGGCTGGCTGTGGGACCCCCTGCCTCAATGGCAATATGCCCTGCCGGGGTTGCTATGGCCCCGCTGAAGGCGTGGAAGACCAGGGCGCCAAGCTGGCCAGCGCAATCGGCGCTCTGATCGATACGGATGACCCTGAAAAATTGAACCAGATCCTCGAGACGATTGTCGATCCTGCAGGAACATTTTATCGGTTTGGACTTGCCCATTCAATTATGAACAAGATGAAGTACGAACGAGGAACGGGACATGAAACAGAAGATCTGCATTGATCCAATCACCCGTCTTGAAGGACACGCCCGCGTTGACCTCTTCCTGAACGAAGAAGGCGCGCTTTCCAACGCCTATCTCGTCATCCCGGAGCTGCGCGGCTTTGAAAAATTCTGCGAAGGCCGCCCGGTGGAAGAAATGCCCAGGATCACCCAGCGCATCTGTGGGGTCTGCCCCATCGCCCATCACATGGCTGCCGCCAAAGCCGGCGACGCCGTCTACCATGTGGACCCACCCCCGACAGCGAAAAAGCTGCGCGAGCTGATGTATTCTGCCTTCTTCGTCGCCGACCATGCCACCCACTTCTACATTTTGGGCGGGCCGGACTTCGTTGTCGGCCCCGATGCGCCGAAATCCGAGCGCAATATCCTGGGTGTCGTCCGCAAGGTTGGCAAGGAAACCGGCAGCAAAGTCATGCAGCTGCTCAGGGACAACCACAAAATCACAGCCCTGATCGGCGGCCGCTATATCCACTCGGTCAGTGCGATCGTGGGCGGTGTTGCGAAACCGATCACTGAGGAAGACCGCCTGGCCATCCTCGAACGCGCCCAGCGCTCGGTGGAGTTTGCCAAAGAAACCCTCCAGCTCTTTGATGACATCGTGCTGGGCAATCCCGAATATGTGGACATGATCACTAGTGACGCTTTCGCCCATCAAACCTATTACATGGGCCTGGTGGACGAGAACAACAAAGTGAACTTCTATGATGGCAAAGTCCGCGTGGTTTCGCCCACCGGTGAGGAATTTGTCAAATATGGGCCGGAAGACTACCTGAATGTCATTGCAGAACATGTGGAACCCTGGACCTACCTCAAATTCCCCTACCTCAAGGAAATTGGCTGGAAAGGTTTTGTGGATGGAAAAGACAGCGGCGTCTACCGCGCCTCCCCGCTCGCCCGCCTGAACGCCGCCGATGGGATGGCAACGCCTGAGGCGCAGGCCATGTATGAGAAGTTCTTCGACACTCTGGGCGGCAAACCCGTCCATTCCACCCTGGCAACCCATTGGGCCAGGTTGATTGAGCTGCTCTACGCGGCGGAACGATCGGTCGAATTGGCCTCCGATGAGAGCATCACCGACCCCAAGGTCCGCACCATCCCCACCGCAACCCCAACCGAGGGCATCGGCATTGTGGAAGCCCCGCGCGGGACCCTGACCCACCATTACAAAACGGATGAACGCGGCCTGGTCACCGCCGTCAATCTGATCGTCGGCACAACCAACAATTACGCCGCCATTGATATGTCCATCGTCAAAGCCGCCCACAGCCTCATCCATGCCGGCGAACCCGTTTCGGATGCGGCCCTCAACAAAATTGAGATGGCTTTCAGAGCTTACGATCCGTGCATGGGCTGCGCCACGCACGCCCAGCCCGGAGATACCCCTCTGAAAATCAACCTCTTCGATCATAACCAAAATCTCATCGAAAAGATCCAGAGGGATTAGGAGCCAACCATGAGTCATCGCGGAAAAACGATCAAGAACCGAACTGAAAACCAAATGACGCTGGAGCGCCCGATGATCACCCGGCATTACCTGATGACCTGGGACCTGGACCGCTGCGTGGGCTGCCAGATGGGCCCCACAGCCTGCCCCAAAGACGCTCTGACGCATCTGGACGGCGAAATCGTGAAGGGCCGAATGGTCACGCCCCCCTCGGTGGATGTGGACCCCGATGCCTGCGTGATGTGCGGGATCTGCGTGGAAATTTGTCCGGTCCATGCCATCACCATGACCATCAATGACCAACCGGAAAACCCAGTCCTGAAATATGGCGCATTCCCGGAAGTGCGGGGAGACACCTCTTTCAACAAGGACGCCTTCGATTTCAGCCTCAAGGATTTCGTCATCAACAACTGCCCCACCAACATCATCAGCTATGATGCTGAAAAAGACACCATGGCGATCCGCTATGAGGACTGCATCCGCTGCCGTCAATGTGAAGTGGCCAGCGACGGCGCATTCCAGGTCACACAGGCATGGCAGGGCAAAGTCGAGCTGCACCGGGAACGCTGCGTGGAAGGATGCGTGGCCTGTGCCGATGTCTGCCCCACCCGGGCGCTGCACCTCAATGACGAGGGCGAGTTGGTCCTGGCGGATTACTACTGCATCAAATGCGGCTCATGCATGCATGCCTGCCCCATCCAGCCCGAATTCGAGGAGGTGCCATTTACCTTCGAATCTCAGGGCCAGACCCTGACCCGCTCCCATCAAAAGCTGGTCAACGGGGATCGACTGGCGATCAAAGTCGAACGCTGGCGGGTCCACCATACCCCGGTGCAAAGCGCCGCCTGGATCGAAGCCCTCCGCAAACTGGCCGATGATAAGGCCAGCGCCGTGGAAATTGACCGCAAACGGGCGCTCAAACGGCGGGATCTGATCGTTGCCCTGAAGGGGCACATCCTGCCAGAGAAGACCTGGGACAAAGATTAACTGCTGACTATAGAGACTGGTCGCCTTCTTTAGAGGCGGCCGGTTTTTCATTTTAAAAGGTAAAATTCAACTGGAGGCGAAACTCATGATCAAACTCAGCAACCCCCAGGCGGAATGCTACTACCCAGCCAAATCAGGCGGTGAAAGCCAGCTGAGCCGAACAACCCATTTAGGCATCGGCGCGCATCAGGACGACCTCGAGATATTCGCCATCCATGGCATCCTCGCAGAATATGACAATGAAAACCAGTCTTTCACAGGGGTGACAGTGACGGATGGGCGCGGCGCCCCCCGCTCGGGGGATTACGCCAAGCTCACGGATGATGAACTTTGGGTGATCCGAACCGCAGAGCAAAAAAAGGCCGCGGAGATTGGCAAATACAAGGCTCAATTCCTTTTGAACCACAGCAGCGCGGCCGTGAAATCACCGGACAGAGAGGAAGTCATTGGAGACCTCATCACGATCATTGAAGCCTGCCGGCCGGAAATCATCTATACCCACAACCTGGCGGACAAACACGATACCCATGTGGCCGTCGCCCTCAGCGTGATCGAAGCCCTCCGCAGGATGGGGCAACAGGCCAAAGGCATCCAGCTCTACGGTGCGGAGGTCTGGCGGGGGCTGGACTGGCTGCCCGCAGACTGGAAAATCGCTCTGGATGTGTCCAGCCATCCCAAGCTCCAGGCAGAACTGCTGGGAGCCTTCACGTCCCAAATTGCCGGGGGGAAACGCTATGACCGGGCCACGCTGGGACGCCGCCGGGCAAACGCGACCTATCACCAATCGCATGCTACGGATCAGGCAGAACTGATGACCTACGCGATGGACCTGACGCCGCTGATCAAGGATGCCAGCCTTGCGATCGCGGATTTCATCAACCAGCCCATTCAAGAGCTGGCCGAGGATGTGAAAAATCGGCTCAACCGCCTGACAGCCGTAAAATAGACCTTCTTACCCCCATTTGTTCCCAAAAGACCTTCCTCAATAGAGCGAGTTCCCCACAGCCTCCGCTACACGGCCAGACGCCAGAGGTTCAGAATCAGGTTGCCCTGGCGGGGAACGATAAATAAGCCCCGGGCAATAGGGTGTTTCAGCTGGTCAGAACCACCACTTATCGCGCGAGGTCCTTGATCACATCCATCAAGCGCCGCCGCTTTTGGATATAATCGCCTTTCCTAAGCTTCCCGGCATCGTAAGCTGCATCCAGTTGAGCGATTTCCAGGAGGATGGGGTCTGCCGCTTTGGGCAAAACAACCTTTTGTTTCCCCCGGAAGAGCCCATAGATCACCCCGCCGGCCGCTGCCAGACTGGCCAGGCCGATCCCGACCTCCCACCCTTTGCCAGTCCCCAAAGCCTTTTGTGTCCCCAGTTTAAAGTTGAAAACCTGCCCCGGTTCAAGCCCCGGGGCTATGTAAGATAAAGCCGTCCCCGTTTCGGTGTCAATCGTCTCAGTGTAGGCGATTCCTTCGCCCTGCAAGCTTATCCCGCTATCTTCGGCAACCAGAAATTCGATGTTTTCGACGGGCAAATTAAAGGCCTTTTCAAATTCCTGCTCAGCGGTGAAGGGCACGGCATAACTGAAGAACACCTCTGCGGATGGATACCCCGGAACAACCGGGGCCGTATCCAGCAGAAGGCCCTCATCCTGCAGGAACCGGTCGCCCAGGCCGGCGCCGCTGAACCAGAGCGAATCCGCCTCGGCCGGTAGGGAGAGCTGGGTGGTCGTTGCAAGGCCCAGCTCAGCATCATAAGACCCGACCCAGGTGCGGTCTCCCAGGTTGCCCAAAAGATAGTATTCCCCCACCCAAAGCTGACCCCCACTGGCGTTCAGCATCACCGTCATCTGAGTAATCATGACCTGACGGGGGTCATCCGTGGTCTCGTAGACCGCAATAGCTAGGTCCTGGATTTCCTGACCGGGCACATAAGCCAAAGATGCAGAAGTATAGGTGACGCCTGAATACGTCGTTGCCGCGATCAAGAGATCGCCCGCGTTCAACGGCAGCCCTTCAAACCTGAAAACGCCGGTCTCATCCGCTTCAACTTCATACGTGCCGGCGAGTTTATCTTCGGAATAGACATGCAAAGTGATCAGCAAGCCGTCCGGCGTCTCACTCCCAGCGGTCGCATTATGGACCTCGCCAGTGACTGTGATGGCTGCGTCCTGAGCCTGCCCGGGGATCAGCGCCAGAAAGCTCATAGTGATCGCAACGATCGCCGCCCAGGGAATTTTCTTCATTTCGCCTCCCCCACAGGGTGACCGCACTGGGCGCAGAACCGGTCATCCGGCCCCAAGCGACGTCCGCACTGCGTGCAAAATTGGGCCTGGGCTTCGTCCGGGTCTTCCTGTCGAAGTTCAGCAACCCGCTCTTCAATCGCTGTTTCGATATCGTCCGTCTCGGCCTGGAAGGGCCTCAGGATATACGCGGCCAAGGCCATTGAAAGCGCCAAAGTAACCAGAATTGTGCCAATCTGAATCATCAGTCCACCTTCATCAATTCTGCCAGTTCACTCAGCAGGGTCTCTGGATCCACCATGCCGATATGGATATAGGCCACATTCCCCTCCGGGTCAATGATAAATGTTTCAGGCACCGCGGTCACGCCATAGGCCGAAGTGATCCGGCCTTCACCTTCGACAATCAAGGGGAACGTGATGGCCTGATCTTCAGCCACAGCCGAGACGGCTGCCGCCGTGTCATTCATCGCCACACCCACAAACTGCACGCCCTCATCCGACAAATCCCGCCAAACCGATTCAAAAGCCGGGATCTCATCTTCACATTGCGGGCACCAGGTCGCCCAAAAATTCAGCACCACAATTCCGCCCCGGAAATCCTGCAATCTAAATTCGTCGCCGTTGATGTCGCTTGCGGAAAAAGTCGGTGCAAGTTCACCAGGCAGGGGCCGTCCAGCCCCTCCGCTGGGGTTGATCGAGTTGCCCCACAGAACAGCAATTATCACGGCCACCAGGACCAGGCCAATGATCGCCCCGACCTGCGCGCCAGCGTTCTGCCTGCGTCCGCTTGCCTCGTCCTCCTGACCAGCCCTCGGCCACCAGGCCAGAACGCCGCCCAGCAGCACCACCATGCCGCCCGCCCACAGGAAACCGCTCAGAGGGTTGATCATCGCGCTGAGGCTGATCTGCCCGGAGGGGTCCCAGCTGAACAGGACCAGGTATAGGTCCTCGCGCAGGGAGGAATGGATCGCAGGCGAAGCCATGGTCTGGTCATAGCCCGGATAGTAATTCAACTGCGGTTTCAGGATGGTCAGGTAATCAGCCCCCTGATACACCGCAATGGAAGCCCAGGTATCCAGATGGTCCTCACTCGATTCCTGCACCAGGTCTTCATAAAGCAGCGTGTAGCCGCTCACGGGGACCGATTCGCCCGGCGCCAGAGTGGCCTGCTGTTCATAGCCATAGAGTTGGGTGCCGATCACACCGACGGCCATCAGCACCACGCCCAAATGGATCAAATGGGCGCCGTAGCCATGCCGGCCGAAAATGGGCAGCCGCCCGAGAGCGCCTGGCCACCCGGACTGTTTGATCCGTTGCCCAAGATCGAAGCCAATCTCGCCCAGCGCGGCCCCGCCGGAAAACCCGGCAACCGTCAGACCAATCAAAGCCGCGGGCAGCCTGAACCCCCACCCCCAGGCGGCCCCAAACCCCGCCAAAGCGCCAATCAGGGGCGGCGCCAAACGCCAGAGATTCCGGCGGCTTCCCTTGACCAGCCTCCCGATCAGGGGGCCAACACCCATCAGGAAAACCAGGACGCCCAGCTGCGGTCCCACCACCCGGTTGAACCAGGCCGCCGGCGCGGTGAACGTGCCGCCCGTCAGCGTCGGCAGCAGTGTGCCCACCAGGATGGATAAGGTGATCAGCATCAGGGAAAGCAGAGCAAAGAAAAAAGCGCCATCGGTGGAAAGGATCTTGTCCGGGAGGTTGACCTGCCCAAAGGCCTTCCGCCTCACGATCATCAGGGCAAAGGAACTGACCAGAATCACAGCCAATGCGGCCAAAAAGTAGGGGCCAACCACCGATTCGCTGAAGGCGTGGACCGACTGGATCAGACCGCTGCGGGTCGTAAATGTGCCAAAGAGGACCAGCGCAAAGGAAATCACCGCCGAGAAAACATTCCAGACTTTGAATCCCCTGCCCCGGGATTGCCGATCTAAACCATGCAGCAAGGCCGTGGCTGTCAGCCAGGGCATCAGGCCGGCGTTTTCCACCGGATCCCACCCCCAATACCCGCCCCAGCCAAGCACGTCATAGGCCCAGCGCATCCCCAGCAGCAGCCCCACGCCCAGAAAGAGCCAGGCCATCAGAGACCAGTTGCGGGCCTTCTCCGGCCAGAGGTCCGTATTCCCCACGATCAGGGATGCCAGGGCATAGGCAAAGGGGATCGCCAGAGCGACATATCCCAGATAGAGGAAGGGCGGATGGAAAACCATCCCGGGATGCCGCAGCAAGGGGTTCATCCCCAGGCCGTCCTGAGGCACGGCGGCAGCCAAACGGAAAGGATTGGAGAAGAACAGCGTCATCGCAATGAAAAAGATTGTCGCCAGGCTCATCACAAAGACCGCCCAGGTATCCAGATCTTCTTCTGCGGAAAGGTGCCTGGCGACCAAGGCCGAGAAAAGGGCCTGCAAAAACGCCCAAAACAGGAGGGAACCCTCCTGACCCGCCCAGAGCGCTGAAAGCTTCAGGAAGAACGGCAAACCCAGGCTGGAATGACTGGCGACATACCTTAACTGGAATTGGTCCGTGATAAAGGCGATTACCAATAAGAGCAGCGCGAGCAGCAGCAAACCGGCGCTGCTGTAAACGGCATTTCGGGCGCTGCGCTGCCAGCGGAAGTCTTCTTTTTTCAGGCCAAAGATCAGCGCGAAGGCCGCATAGAGGGAAGAAAACAGGGATAAACCAATCAGGATTGATCCGACTTCAGCGAGCATTCTTTTCTCCTGGACGTTCGTTGGTGCGATTATGTCGTTGGTGCGATGATCTCAAATCATACAAAGAGCATTTATAATAACAGCTTTTTCACTGCCAACCCGTGCTTTACCCAGCTGGCATCTCTTTACCAGAACCAAGTTAAATGATACCAACTCACCCAGGTCAATGCAAACCCAAAAGGATAAAAAATACCGCCGAAATATCGGCGGTCTGGATGGCTTACACGATTTCTCAGGAGAGGTCGGGCGGCGGGTCCCCGCTGTCATCACCCTCAGCCTGGTTTTTCTCAGCTGCCTTTGCGGCTTTGCGCTCAGCCACCACTTCCTCGAGTGGCGGTGCGAGTTGATATTCGCTCCGCCCGGCAGGAATGCCCTTGATCTTGATAACCTCCATCTTGATCAAAATCAGAATCAGACCAATCACCACCATCAAAATGGCAAAAAACCGAGAATAGCTGAATGCTGTCCCTGGGAAGGTCGGCTGATCGGGGCGGAAAAATTCGATCACATTGCGGCCCACACCGGCCAGGATCAACCAAAGCCCAAAGGCCATGCCGGGTTTCAGCTTATCCTTGTACTTCCTGGCGATCCAAAGGATCAACCCGGTCGCGAGGATATTCCAAACCATTTCATAGGCAAAGGTGGGATGGAAACGGGTCGTCTCCTCCGGATAGAGGCTGAGGTTGTTAAAAGGATAGATCCTGTGCGCGGCGGAAATCTTGATTCCCCAGGGCAAAGTGGTCGGAGGGCCATAAAGTTCCTGGTTAATGAAGTTCGCCGGCCTGGCAACAGCCTGCCCCAAAAGCAAGCCGGGGGCAACGGAATCGAACATCAGCCAAGGGTCCAACTTCATCTTGCGGGCATAGAGGAGGAAAGCGATCACGCCGAACAGTATCGAGCCGAAGAAATGCAAACCGCCTTCTTTGATATTCAGGATCGCAATGGGGTCCTGAATATAATGCATGTCGCCGCCGAGGGTGGCATTGGCGACATACCACAGACGCGCCCCAATGACGCCGGCCGGAATGATCCAAAGCAGACTGTCCCAAACGTATTCGGGGTCGCCGCCCCGGCGCTTGAACTCCGAAGCCGTCAGCCAGGTGGCAACAGCCACGCCCAACATGACCAAAACGCCATACCAGTACAGTGAAAATGTAAAAGTGCCGATTTCAATCGTAAAAATGATCGGATCAATCATTCATGTCTCCTTTTCTTTTATTCCATATAACCCAGGTCGCGCAGACGCTGCTGGATCATGTTATCCTTCAATGAGATCTTTCTGGATGAGAAGCCCGAGTTGCGGGTCATCGCCAAATCCAGGTAAGCATCCAGCACCTTTGAAAGCGCTTCAATGCGCTTGGGGTCCTGATAGGGTTGCTTCTCCGTCGGATCACCGGCCAGGTCATACAAGACCTTGGAAACCCCTTCCATAGCGATCATCTTCTCATCGCCCTGATAAACTGCCCTTTGGGTGGCGGAAGTGTGATATGTATCGCTCAGTTCCGGATAATGTTTGCGGATAACCTCAATCGCACTATCCGGCGCATAAGCCTCGGAGACCGCCCAGGCCTGCTGATTATCCCGTTGATCGGCGAGCCTCAAGAGGCTTCGGCTGGGCACATCCACCTCATCCGCATAGGGCATGTTTAACGTCTCAAATCCCAAATAGTCCAGGATCGAATAAAAGACTCGGATGGTTGAAACCCAGGTTTGAACCTGGCTTGGTTTTTCAATGCCCGGTACCCGCATGAACAAAGGCACCCGGACCAGTTCTTCATGGACGCCAAAGCCGTGTCCCATATAGCCATGCTCGCCCAGCATCTCGCCGTGATCGGCCAGGAAAACCACCATCGAATTTTCGCGGTGGTAGTCCGTATTCAGGGTCTCGATCAGCTGACCCAAAAGGTGATCCTGATAGGCCACTTCAGCGTCGTACATATCCGAAAGGGTTTGCGCTTCAAGATCGTTAAAAGGCTCGACCAGCGGGATCAGCCACTGCGCCGCCTTGCGGTTGAAATCACCCATGAACCGCTGAGCTTCGGGGGTCTCATAGAAATATGGCACCAACTTGCGCACGTATTCATCCGGCGGCGCGTAGGGCAAATGGGGCTCCATCAGGTTAAGAAAGACAAAATTGCCGCCCTGCCTTTTTTCACCAATTTCCTTGATGAAAGCGTTGCTATCCCGTACGGATCGGGCCGTCATGCCCTTGAAATTGCCCGCCTTGGTCCACATCGGGACGAAGAGTGGGCGCAAAGCTGCCAGAAAGAGGTCGCTGGGCTGGGCAAAGGCATTTTGGATGGGGTAAGAGAGCTTCCGCAAAACCTGGGTGTATTTACTCCAGAATTTGCGTAAGGGCTTCCAGATGTCATCAATTTCTTTTTGAGGCGTCGAGGGAACGACCCCGCCGTAGTTATAAAACTGGTCAAACCCGCGGGTGAAACCATTTTGGAGCACGCCCACCAAGGGGTTGTTGCAGAAACCGGTGGTCGTGAAGCCCCCGGCCGAAAGCCGGCTGGCCAGGGTCTGAAATTCTTTGGGAAGCGCATCATCAGCCTGAACGGTGCCATGCACCGCCGGCGCCTCACCGCTGAAAAGGGAGGCGTGCGATGGGATTGTCCACTGCCCAGGAGAGACCGCTCGCTTGAAAAACAGACTTTCCTCAGCCAGAGAGTCGAGATTCGGCGTTGTCGGTCGACCATACCCATAAGAACCAATCCGATCAAACCGGTGGGTGTCCAACACTACTAAAATGACATTCTTATCAAGAGGTTTTGACATAGTTCCTTTCAAACCAAAGGTTCAATTGGATTTTTCGCGGTAAAGCTGCGGATCCACAACCTTCGCCATGGCAGCAGCATTAACCTTTTGATCCAGAAAAAAAGCAAGCCTTTGGAACTCTTCCATTGGATCTGATAACACATCATTATAATTGACAATTAATGTTTGAATATCTTCGCGCCCATCCAGCCAGCGGGTCACCTCAGCCAAATGGTCGGCATAGGATTGCGACAGCTGTTCTTCAGCGCTGGACTGACCGGGTCCCTTGCCGTTCCGGACCATCATCCGCTGCTGCGAAGCCATCACTTCACCCAGGTCACGCTGCATAAAAATCACCCGATAAGAATACCCTGTTTGGGGCAGATATTCCAATAAGGCGGATATGATCTTCACCGCCTTGCCCGGCGAGGTCGCCAGCCAGGCCGTATCGCCTTTGGGCAGCTTTTTCACCCGTTCAAACTCATAATATCCCTTCGGGTTGCTCGGGTCCGCCTGGCGGATATCATCCACCACCAGCGGCATCCTCCCTGCCTGCAGGGCGGACATCATCATCGAAGTGCCCGAACGGGGCAGGCCGGAGACAACCGTTATAAAATCTTCCTTCGTAAACAGTTTATTGAGATAATTGCGGATTGATGTCATTAAACCTGAATTCTAAAGATGCCTGAAGTTGCCCAGGCCAAACCCACTGAGGTAGTGGAAGGACCATTTGGGGCTTTCCTGCGAAGTCGGAAGCTCATCAGGGCGGAAAACCAGGACTTTGGTCGTCGCGTTCAGCTTTCCAAAAGCCTTAAAATCCTTGGTCGCAGGAACCATGTTGCGCCAGGTGCCGGTGTTGATGTAATACTGTTCATCACCTTGCTTGGCAGATACTAAAGATACTTCAGGCATGTGCGTATGTCCACCAATCACACATTTGCATCCGGAATTCTTGTCCTGGATCAAGGCCTCGCGCTTGGCCCATTTTGCCTGGGAATTGAGCTTGATCTTCTTGGAGACCTGCTTCATCAATTGTTTGACTGACCAATAAGGAATGCCGTTCTTTAACAGGTCCGAATTCAAAACACCTTCCAGCAGGACCCGCTGGCTTCTCTTGATCGAGGCGGCCTCGCCAAGTTCCTTGTGAATACGGTCAATTTTTGAAAGGGCATTGATCGTGCGGGTAAAACAGGGCCGCATGAACTCCCAGGTCTGTTTTTTAGGAACCCCGGGGGTGGAGAAAAGATACGCCAGCAAGGCCGAGGTCGGGCGGACATCGTCAAAATCCATCAGCCTTTGGTAAAGCGCCATCAGGATCGGATCACTTAAAATCTTATCCACGCCATACCGATCAACAAAGTAGTAGGGCAAAGCGGCACCAAATTCGATCGTGGTGATGTCCCCCAGAGGAGCGTTGCCATAAACCTCTTCGGAGAATTCCGTCGGGATCACCTCAAGCGCGTGGGTATCCGCCGAAAAATTCATCGGGTCATATTCATGCCCATGCCGGGTCAGACAGAAAGGATTGCCCTCCTGATCCCGGTAGATAAACTGATGGTCAAAGGCCAGATCCCCGCCAGCGGTCCCCAGCAGCTCTCGGGCCTTCATCCGCAGGGCCGGCGTCGCATTGATCAGCCGGTCATGGTTGCCCGGGATGTAATGGACCCGGACCTCAACATCAAACCGCTCCTGGATCGAGCGGAAAAGCAGCAGAGTTTCCTTCACCTTGTCCTCTGCGGCGATCGTATCCAGAATTTGAAGGGATTTCGTCTCCCAGGGCGAACCCGGCCCCACTTCCTGGTTATCAACATAAGGCCGCTGCGGCCCCTCAAACCACAGGGCTGACCGGTTGATCTCGAAAATGTCCCCAGCGAGGACCAGATCAACCTGCCGGATCTGGTTTGAGATCGCGATCAGATTGATCTCGCTCAAGTAGGATTGATAAATATCGGCTGGCAGGTTCCGATTGAAGGTTAAATCCCCAATCCTGGTGGACTGGGCTTCTGAAAAATGCAGGTCTGATAATACAACTAACATTTCTTCTCCTATAGAATACGGTTCTAGTCCATTATCCCATGCGCGCATTAACAACCAGGTTAAGATCACCTGAAAATCAGGTAAAGACCTGACCAGCCATCATTTTTTTGGACCCAATCAGATTGGGTTCAATACCTGTTCAAAGCCCTCAACGATGCGGGGAAGGTCCTCGTCCGTGATCCAATAATGGCAGACCAGGCGGAAATGCCGGGGGCCTGTATCGCCCACCAAGATGCCCAGTTCCTTCAAAGCCTGAGCAACTTCCACTGCCGAGCGGCCCAGGGCCGGGGCCAGTTCGATGTAGACCATATTGGTATTCGGCGATCCCTTATCCAGGTGGACGCCCTCAATTCTCGCCAGGCCTTCCGCCAGCACCTGGGCATGGGCGTGGTCCTCGGCCAGCCGGTCCACCATCTCCTCCAGCGCGACGATCCCGGCCGCGGCCAAGATCCCGGCCTGGCGCATCCCGCCGCCCAGCTGCTTACGGATCCGCACTGCCTCGGCAATGAAGTCCTTCGTCCCGCAGAGCACTGACCCCACCGGCGCACACAGCCCTTTGCTCAGGCAGAAGGTCACCGAATCGACCATATCCACCAGGTCAACCGCAGGGACGCCCTGGTCCACCGCAGCGTTGAACAGGCGCGCGCCATCCAGATGAATAGCCAGGTGATACTCCCTGGCAACCGCCGCCGCTTCGAGCATATAGTCCCTGGAAAGCGATAAACCGCCGCACTTGTTCTGCGTGTTCTCAAGGATCAGCAACCGGGAGCGGGGGAAATGCGGGTCGTCCTCCCGGACCGCATGCCGGATATCTTCAAGCAAAAGCGTGCCATCCGGCTGATTCGGGATGGTGTGCGGATGCACGCCGCCCAGGGCAGCCGTGCCGCCGCCTTCATATACAAAAGTGTGGGCGCAGTCGCCCATGATTGCTTCATCACCCCGGCCGCAATGGGCCAGCACCGCGGTCAGGTTGCCCATCGTGCCGGAAGCGACAAACAAACCGGCTTCCTTTCCCAGCCGCTCCGCAGCCATGGCCTGCAGGCGGTTGACGGTCGGGTCTTCGCCATAGACATCATCCCCCACCTCGGCGTTCGCCATCGCCTGGCGCATCTTCTCGGTGGGCAATGTCACCGTATCTGAACGGAGATCAATCCCTTTCATATCGGCTTCCTCTCATCGCTCTGCAAAGTATCAATCACGGCCTGCAATTCTTCAGGCAGGGGAGCTTCAAAGGTTTGCTCGCCGCGGTTTCCCGGCAGCCGGACTGAGAGCAGCCGGGCATGCAGGAAAAACCGGTCCAGGTCCAAACTGGGCTTGCGGCGGCCGTAAAGCGTATCCCCCACCACGGGCGTGCCGAGATAACTGAGATGGACTCGGATCTGGTGCGTCCGACCGGTGATGGGATGGGCCTCCAAAAAAGTGTGGTTTTCAAAATTCTCAAGGGTAAAATATTCCGTGATCGCCGGCTTGCCCTGCCCGCGCAGGCCCACCGCCATCCGGGTGCGGATGTTCGGGTCGCGGATGATCGGCGCTTCGATCCGGCCTGTCGGCGTGGGCGGCTGCCCATCCACCAGGGCCAGATAGGCCTTATCAGTATCCCGGCTCATGAATTCCTTCACCAGCCATTTGTAAGCCTTTTGGGTTTTGGCAAAGATCAGCACACCGGAGGTTTCCTTATCCAGCCGGTGCACCACGCCCGGCCGGTCCGGCTCCCCCACCGAGCGGACCGGCGGGTAATACGCCAAAAGGGCGTTGACCACCGTGCCGGATTGGTTGCCTGCGCCGGGATGCACCACCATGCCGGAGGGCTTGTTGATCACGATCACCTGGTCATCCTCATAGAGGACGTCCAAGGGGATGTCCTCGGGTACCAGCCCGTCAGCGTCATCCTCGGGGACGTCAATCCGCAGCAGGCTGCCCGGCCTGACCTTGGCTCCAGCCTTTTCAACCAGAATGCCATCCAGAGTCACATTGCCCGTTTCAATCAAATTCTTGATCTGCGAACGCGATACTTCAGGCAGCTGCTCTGCCAGGAATTTATCCACCCGGAGGTCTTCCCCGGCCGGCACCTCAAATTGGTGCTCCTGGGTCATCATGCGGGTTTCCGATCCGACTCGGTCGGCTCAGCGGCTTCTTCGGCCTGCAGAACCTTTGCTTTCTGTTCCTTGCGTTCGGCCTGCCAGATGGCCAGGATCAGCAAAGCCGTCCCCACCGTGATGCTTGAATCGGCAATATTGAACACGGCAAAACTGCTGACCGAAATAAAGTCCGTCACCGGTCCAAAGGCGATCCGGTCGATCAGGTTGCCCAGCGCGCCCGCCATCTGCATGGATAGGGCAACCCGCATCAATTTCTCATCCTTCGGCACCTGCGGGTAGTAGACGATGATAAAGATCGAGACAATCACCGCCATGATCCCAAAAATCAGGCCGCCCTCCTGAAAAAGCCCAAAGGCCGCCCCGGTGTTATGCCAGTAGACAAACTTCAGAACCGGTCGCAGCCATTCCCAGGGCATCCAGACGGTGCCGAAGGGGATATTGGCGCGCACAAGAGCTTTGGTGACCTGGTCAATGACCAGCACCACCGGCACCACTGTCAACAAAATCCAGTATTCTTTTAACGTTTTCTTCAAACGGTACTCCCTTATCCTATTTTAGCCAGGCTGATGCGGACCGTCTCGCCATCGAATTCGTCCTGAGCGAATGGCAGCCCCGCAGGGTTGGAGCCGACAGTCAGGCTGGCAGCGAGGGTTTCTTCTTTGATGTAACCCTCGAAAGCCTGAATGGCTTGCGCTAGGCGATCGGATGCCGTAAAGTATAAATCAATCCGGTCGGCGATATCAAGATCGGCATCCTTCCGCAATGATTGTACCCGGCGGACGAACTCGCGCACCAGGCCCTCATTCACCAGTTCCGGCGTCATCTCCGTGACCAGCGCGGCTAGGTAAGCGCCTTCGGAGGCGACTGCGAAACCGGCTTTGGATTCAGCGCGCACTTCAACCTCGTCCGACGTGATCTCAAAGGTCTCGCCTTCCACCTCGACGCTCAGGCTCTGCCCTTCCAAGAGCTGCCGGGCGGACTGATCCGCGGGCAGGGACAGCAAGGCTTTCCGCACTTTGGGGAAGTCGGCCTTGAAGCGCTGCCCCAGCTGTTTGGGCAAGGGGTTCAGGCTGAAGCTCACCGCTTCACTGGCGCTGCCGAGCAGGCTGACGGCCTTGACGTTCAGCTCATCCTCCAGCAGGTCGGCATAATCCGTGACAACACTTTGCTCGTCCAGGTTCCCGACCACGAATTCCGCCAGCGCCAGCGGCTGGCGCACCTTGAGGTTCTGCGAGTTGCGGGCGGCATGGCCCAGCGAGGCCAGCTTCATCACGGTGGTCATATCCCGGTTCAGCTTCTCATCAATCATCTCGGGATCATAGGCCGGCCACTCCGCCAGGTGCACGGAGATCGGCGCGTCCGGGTCCACCTTGCGGACCAGGTTCTGGTAGATATGGTCGGCGATGAAGGGCATCGTGGGTGCCAGCAGGAACGAAAGCGTCCGCAGCGCCTCATAAAGCGTGGCATAAGCCGCGGCTTTATCCGAATCCGATTCGGTCTTCCAATAGCGCCGGCGGGAGCGTCGCAGGTACCAATTGGAAAGCTGGTCCACAAATTTCTCAATCGGCCGGGTCGCGCCCAGCACATCATACTCCTCAAAAGCCATCGTCACATCCCGGATCAGGGTATGCAGGGAAGAAAGCAGCCACTTATCCAGGTCGCTGTAGACCGGTTTGACGGCGCTGTCCGGCGTCCACTGGTCCAAATTGGCATAGGTCGCAAAGAAGGAATAGGTATTCCAGAGCGTCAGGGTGAAATTGCGCACGACCTCGCCCACCAGGTCCTGCGAGAAGCGCCGTTCCTGTCCGGGAGGGCTGGCCGTGTAGAGATACCAGCGCAGGGCATCCGCGCCATGCTCTTTGAGCACATCCCAGGGTTCCACCACATTGCCTTTGGACTTGGACATCTTCTGCCCGTCCTTATCCAGGATCAGGCCCAGGCAGATCACGTTTTTGAAGGCATTGCTATCAAACACCAGCGTGCTGACCGCATGCAGGGTATAGAACCAACCCCGGGTCTGATCCACTGCCTCACAGATGAAATCGCCGGGGAACTGCTCCTTGAAGATCTCCACATTTTCAAAAGGATAATGCCACTGCGCTACGGGCATGGACCCTGAGTCGAACCAGACATCGATCAGCTCCACCACCCGGTTCATCTTGCCATGGCACTCCGGACATTCGAAATGGACGTTATCCACATAGGGCCGGTGCAGGTCCAGCTCGCTCAGGTCCTTGCCGGCGCGCTCACTCAGCTCCTGCACGGAACCGATGCACTCCTGATGATGGCAGGTCTCGCATTCCCAGACGGGCAGCGGCGTGCCCCAATAGCGTTCCCGCCCCAACGCCCAGTCGATGTTGTTCTCCAGCCAGTTGCCAAAGCGGCCGTTCTTGATGTAGTCCGGATACCAGTTGATGTTCTCGTTCAAGGCCACCAGGCGGTCCTTCACCTCGCTGGTGCGGATATACCAGGTGGGCCGGGCATAGTAAAGCAGCGGTGTGTTGCAGCGCCAGCAGAAGGGATAGGTGTGCTCGTAGGTGCCAGAGCGGAACATCAGTCCGCGGTGGTCAAGTTCATCCACAATCAACGGGTCGGCGTCCTTGACCCACATCCCCGCCCAGGGGCTGATCTCATTGATGAAGCGGCCCTCATCGTTGATCGTCATCAGGATCGGGAGGTCATTCTCCACCGACATCTGCATGTCATCCGCGCCAAAGGCCGGGGCGATATGCACCAGGCCGGTGCCGTCCTCGGTGGTGACAAAGTCCGCCAGCACGACGTAGTGGGCGTCCTTCTCAACGGGCAGGAAGGTGAACAGCGGCCGGTACTTCCAGCCGCGCAGATGTTTACCCTTGTAGGTCTTCACGATTTCATAGGGCGCATCCCCCATCACCTTTTCCAGCAGCGGCCGGGCAAGCACCAGATATTCTTCATCCTCGCCTTCGCCGGATTTGATCTTGACATATTCAATATCCGGGTGGGCCGCCACAGCCACATTGCCGGGCAGCGTCCAGGGAGTTGTCGTCCAAACCAGCAAGGAGGTGTTTTCCTGATCCACCAGCGGCATCCGCACAAAGAGCGAAGGATCAATTGCCTGGGCATAACCCTGGGCCACCTCGTGGTCGGAGAGCGGCGTCCCGCAGCGCGGGCAATAGGGCACCACCTTGAAACCCTGATAGAGCAGGCCCTTGTCCCAAATGGATTTCAGCAGCCACCAGACCGATTCAATGTAGGAATTCTTGTAGGTGATATAAGCCGTTTCCAGGTCCACCCAGTACCCGATCCGGTCGGTGAGCTTTTCCCAATCCTGGATATAGGTGAACACCGAGTCGCGGCAGAGCTTATTGAATTTGGCAATGCCGTAATCTTCAATATCCTGTTTATTGGTGAACCCCAGGCGCCTCTCCACCTCGATCTCCACCGGCAGGCCGTGGGTATCCCACCCACCCCGGCGCGAGACGTGATAACCGTTCATGCTCTTATAGCGCGGGAACATATCCTTGAACACCCGCGCCAAAACATGATGCACGCCCGGTTTACCGTTGGCCGTCGGCGGACCTTCGAAAAACACATATTCCGGGCCGCCCTCGCGGCTGGTCATGGACTGGTGGAAGACATCGTTTTGCTTCCAAAAGCGCAGGATTTCCTCTTCCAGTAAATTGATATTCAATCTCGATGAAACAGGTTCAAACATGAAACCTCCGAATAAGTGAACTTAAAAAATAAACCCATCCCAATCAGGGACGAGTTGATTTACCCGCGGTACCACCCTGGTTTCCATCCTGCGATGGACTCCTCGGCCGGTCACGTCGGCAGAGGGGCTGCCAACCAAACCGCACTTTGATAACAGAGGGTGACTCTGGCGCACCTACTGGCCCATCAGGGCGTTCAGGTTGCTGCTCCGGAAGGATTTTCGGCCATCATGGCTTCCCGGCTCTCACCAACCCCGGGATCGCTGCCAGCCAGCGGAGGGTGTACTCGTTTCCATCATCGCATGGGGTCGCAATTTTTGACTCCTAAATTATGCCACAAGCGAGGGATAGGGTCAATGATAAGTAAATTCATATGTTGTTCGCGAATAAAAATGTCATGATTAATTCGCGAATAAAATTGTCAGGTT
>WOYY01000040.1 GCA_011620555.1 Anaerolineaceae bacterium
TGCCTTATTGGCCATGTTTTTATCAAAAAGGAGCTGCCTTTTTAGACAGCCCCTTGCAGCTTACTTATTTTGAAGATCAGTAGTCTTCGTCCTCGAAATCTTCATCATCGCCGAAGTCGAGGTCATCCTCGTCGTCCTCGAATTCATCAAAATCATCGAACTCGTCATCATCGGAGTCCTCATGGTGGCGTTGGTGGTGACTGAATTCCAGGTCGTAATCATCGGCCTCATCATCCGCCCACTCGCTGGGGTCATCCTCATCCACGATCATCATGTCAAAGGAACTGACCTGTTCGGTGAAGTCCAGGTTTTCAAGGGCTTCTTCCAGGAGCTGCACTTCTTCCGGGTCCACGGCTTCTTCGAGGTTCATCTCGATCAGACTGCGAACGCCCTGGCCGCCGATCTTGGAGAGCGCCCAGATCACGGCGAAATAGATCTCGTCATCGTCGGTGCCTTCTTCGAGCAGGTCAAAGAGGGCCGCGCGGGCAGAGGTCAATTCCAATTCGCCTGCGGCGCGGATGGCTTCGTAGCGCACGACCAGGTCGGGGTGTTCAAACATCCGCAGCACCATCTTGGACCAGCGCTGATGGTCGCAGGAGCGTCCCATGGCGAAGAGCGCCGTCTGGAGCCAGTCCTCGTCGTTGGTTTCATAAGCCTGCTGGATGAAGACCGGGACGTCCGGATGACTGGCATAGCCCAGCGATTCCAGCGCCCGGCGGCGCACTATCATTTCATCGGAGCCGCGGTGGACTTCGATCAACCCCTTCAGGACTTTGTCATAGGTCGTTGCGCTGATGTCTTCCAGCTCGCCGAGATAGACGAAGATGCCCAGCCCGGTGGCCGCGGCCGCGCGCACCATGGGTTGGGGGTCTTCAATCAATATGTGGAGCAGGCGGGAGGCAAGCGCCTCCTCTTCAGATTGCCAGAGCAGCCGGATGGCGGTGGAACGGGCGACCGGGTCCTCATCATCCAGCGCCATCAGAGCGACGTTATCAAAGAACAGGAGGGTGTCTGCCTCAGACATCGTCTCCATGTCCTCCAGCAGGCCGCGCCGTCGTTCCAGCCAGATCTGCGGCCAGACTTCGGTCAGCCGGCGCAGGTCTTTGGCGTTGATATCGGAGAAGAAATAAATCATCTGCGTGGGAAAGGGCTTGGTGTTATCCAGCAGAGCGGTTTTGATCTCTTCGAAGGTGTACTCTTTCTGAATAGGTGAGTCCATTTCGATTTCCTCAATTGAAAGGCGTCAGGGCAGGACGACGGGGTGGGTGAAATCCAGAATGGTGATGAAGACCATCAGAGCCAGCAGCAGGACAAAGCTGATCGTGTTGACGGTGTTTTCCCATTCCTGGGGGATCCGCTTCTTAAAGAGCAGTTCCGGCAGAGTGAAGAGGATCCGGCCGCCATCCAGTGCGGGGATGGGCAGCAGGTTGGTGATGCCAAGGGCTAGGGAGATATTGGCGATGATGGAGATCGTGTAAATGGGCAGGGATTCGGCGGTGGCGATATTACTATCCTGGTCCATCTCCACGGCCTGGCTGTAGATATCGAAGATCCCTTTATAGCCGACCGGACGGGCTACGGCCAGATCGACCGTGCCTGTGATCAGCCTTCCCGGCAGAAGCAGGGTTTCTTTGACCACATAGCCGGTGGATTGGAACGCATAGCCCACAGCCTCAAAGAAGGGGGTTGGTGCGAGGGGGTTGCTGAGGCCCACGCCCATGCTGCCTTCGCCTGCGGGCGGGTTCACCCGGGGGACAAGCGTGTAATCGAGGGTGACGCCATCGCGGTCCACCGTGACCGTGATCTCTGACCCCGCATTTTCACTGGTGGTCTGACCGACCTCTGTGATCGTTTCCATCGGTTCACCATTGATGGATAAAATGATATCGCCGATCTGCAAGCCGGCGACATCGGCAGGAGAATTCTTTGAGATTTCGCTGATCATCGCCTGATCGGAGATGGGTGTGCCCAGAGCTGTATAGAGCACGATCAGCAGGATGACGCCGATCAGGAAGTTCATGGCTGGGCCGGCCAGGGCGATCAGGAGCCGTTTCCAGGCGGGGGCGGATGCCATGCCGCCTTCGACGTCATCTTCATCTTCGCCATGCGGCCGAACGAACGCGCCAAAGGGGATCCAGTTGAGCGTGATCTCGGTGCCCTTCCATTCACCCAGCTTTGCCAGGCGGGGCGGGAAGCCAAAACCAAACTCGTCCACAGGGATGCCCAGCGCCAGGGAGGCCAGGAAATGCCCGAATTCATGGAAGAAGATCAGCACGCCGAGAACAAGTACAACCTGTAATATCAATAGAAACACGTCCATGTGTCAAACCCTTTTCTTTGTGCGGCCTATTCAGGCCGCTGTTTTATTAGTTTTAGATCCGGAAATAATTATACCTTTTGGAGCGAAACTTGCGAATCACCGGGGAGCAATCGGGCCGGGCCGGCTGGGAAACCCAGGAGGACATCCAGCACGCCGGGCATCCGGCGCAGGCGGGTGAGCGTTTCGTCCATCGCCTCTTTGAGGCAGATCACGTGCACGTTGGGGCCGGCGTCGAGGGTGTAGGTGACGGGCAGACCTTCCACCTGCCAGCGCTTGACCGCCTGCATGATGGCCAGCGAACCGGGCTGCCAATAGAAGAGCGGCGGCTGGGAGGTCATCATCACAGCGTGCATCAGGTTGCTGTCCAGCTCCGTGATGGCAGCCAGAGCGTTGAAATCCCGGTTGAGGATCGCCTCGCGGCAAAGCCGCATCCTGCGAGCGGAATCAGCCACCCGCGCCGCCTGCAAAGGACTGGTGCCTGCCAGACGCATCCCGACCTCAGAGCCGGTTTTTTTGTGGCTTTCGCTGAGGATCGCGATGCAATCCGCCAGGTCCCAATGCTCTTCGGGGGCAAAGCTTTTGGCGAAGGAATCGCCCGTCTCTGCATCGGTGCGCCATTCCACGAAGCCTCCGGGGATCGAGCGGCAGGCGGAGCCGGAGCCGAAGCGGGCGAGCGCGGAGAGGGCGGGTTCGGCGAGGTCCAGGCCGAAGGCGGCCGCCCCGGCCAGGGCCAGGGCCGCAAACCCCGAGGCGGAGGAGGCCACGCCCGCCCCGATGGGGAAATTGTTTTCCGATTCGATCAGAACAGGGCTGGGGTTACCGGCCAGCCGCCGGATGCGGTCCAGGAAGAGCTGGGCGCGTTCAAGACCGGCGCCAGACACCCTTTCGCCGTTGAGGATTAGCACATCCGCTCTCAGGCTGGGGTCCAGCGTCACCGTGGTGCGCGTGCTTAGCCCGCCCAGGTTCATCGAGAGGGAATCATTGGCCGGGATGCGGTTTGCGGCGTCTTTCAGGCCCCAATATTTGATGAAGGCGATGTTGGGGTGGGCGAGGGCGGTGGCTGCTTGGGTCATATCCAGAAGGATACTATAGGAGGGGTGCGGGGTCAATTGGAGAGAAGATGGGTGAGAAGACGGGTCTGAAAATGTGGAATGCAAGAGTGGCGCATCCGGCGCAACTAGCTAGAGGTAAAGAGTTTGCAAATGGCATCACTCACCCCTGGGCTGATAATGGTTGTTTTAGGTGTCCCGTTCCAGGCTGGCATCGCCGTTCAGGAGGGAGCTTTCAGGGAGTCTGAGAGCTGTTGGGGATTCCTCCCTTCGTGAGTTCAGGGGGCCGGCGGCAGCGGCAGGTCGTTGAGCTGTCGCCAGACCGCGTCAATGGTTTGCAGGGCGGTCAGGTTGCGCAACGGCCAGCCAAACTTCAGGTTCTCAGGGCCGTTGAAGTAGATCGGCCCGGTCAGATGGAAGCCATCCTCCAGTAAACCGTGGTTGGGCAGCGGTTGGACCGCCCGCCAGAAATTCCACAGGGGGATGTCATACTCGTGAGCCAGCCGAGCGATTGCGGCGTTGATCTGATGATCGCCTTCAATGTTATCCGCTTTGGTGGCCAAAACCGGCACAGCGCCGGCAGCGATGACCGTTTCGATCACCTGGCGCATGTATTTCTCGTAGGTTTCAACCTTGTTTTCTTTTCCCCAGGACTCTTCCATGCTGATCAGCACAATGGAAGGCTGGTTGAGGCGCAATTCGCAGGCGAGCGGAGATTCGCCGCTTTCGCAGCGCTCGCCCTCCGCCCAGAGCGGGGCGAGCACCGAGGCGACGTTCATCCCGCCCGCGGTCGCGACGCTCTCGCGGGACCAGGAACCGGCGAAATGCTCGATGGTCTCTTGGAGATGACCGTTCTCCGGCCCGAGTTCGTAGAAGTTGGGGTGGTCATAGATGGACAGGAAGTAGGTGGTGATATTTTGGCAGTCGCCAACCTTGGAAAAGCGGTTCGGATCGGCCCCGTTTGCCAGCCCTTCTGCGTAGATCGCCCGCGCGCTGGCAGAGACGGTGGGGATGATGGGCCAGTCCTGCCAATCGGCGGGGTCCAGCCGCAGGTCGGGGGTAGGGGGTGCTGGAGGGACGGCGGTCTCAGTTTGGATCGCTTTGGTCGCAGCCGGCGATTCCGCGGCCGGCATTTCACTGGCGGCCGCGGTTTCATTCCCTGGGAGGGCTGTTTGGGGCGTACAGGCGGTGAAGGCGAGCGCCACGAGCAGGGAAAGCAGGATGATTTTGCTCAAGGTATTTTCAGGCATAATGACAACTCAGCATTAACATGGATGGGTGTGGTTCTCGGACTTTTAACCCTATTATTGTAATGGCAATTGGCTTATTAGGCTGCCGGGGTGATATTCACGTCCAGGCATTCGGCGGCTCTGCTCACCCCGCGGCAGGGGGTAATTTTGGCTGAATTATAGCATTGTCAATCGCCGCGGTCGGTTTTCTTTCCGGAAAGCCGGAAGGTATAATCACTGGCATGCAAAACGCGCCGCTCTATACCGTGATCACGCTGGCTGAAGCCCTACAGGACCCTGCCACAAGGGATTGGCTTACGCTGGCCGGGGTCCACCTGCCCGTGGAGGTTCCTCATGGGCGGATGCCCTCGCCGAACGAGATGCAGGCCGCGCTGGAAAACACCGCGGGGCTGCAGGTGAAAATTTTAGCTTCGGGGACGGTCTGGCAGGCGACGGTGACCAGCCGCAAGGATGTGAGCTGGGCGAGCCTGCGGTTCCGGGATTATCACGGCGATCCGGATCGCCCGCAGAGTTTCTGCTTTGAGGGGGGCTGGGATGAACTGATCGCCCTGGTCTCGTCCCGGCTGACCCCGCGCTGCGGGCCGCTGGTGTTGCTGCACGATTCGGGGGTTGCACCGCAGGTGATCTACTAGGCGGATAAAAGCAAACACCGCTCGTTGAGCGGCGGCTGAGGTTCGCGCGGGAGAGGGCGATCAGGCGTTGATGAGCAGGATCATCAGGAAACTGATCGCCAGCGCAATTGAAAAGATCAGGTTCTCACGTTTCATTCAAACATTTTCCTTTTTAAGCTTGGCTTGCTTTTTAATTATCTTATCAAAAAAGAGCTGAGATATGCGGATTGTTAAAAAGGTTTAACCCAGGTTTTACAATGATCCCCATGAGATGGGGAGACGCTGGAACCGAGATTCCAGCGTCTCAGCTCATCATGCGGGGGGTTGAGAGGATTCCAACTGCGAGCGCAGCCATGCAGGAGTATCGGGCTGCGCTTAGAATATGGCCACCAGCAGGAGAATGGGCAGAGCCAGGAGGAGGCCGACCGACCGCCAGCAGGACCGCAAAGGCCAGGCCCAAAACGCCGCTGATCAGCCCGAAAACCAGCCCGAAAATCCCTTTAATTATTCCAAAAATGGCGCTCACAAGACCTCCAATAAAACCGAACATTTCTTATTCCTTTCCGATCCTTTTCAATTCAATCTACGGTGGGGGGAGGAAAAAATTGCAAGGAAGGAGGCCAGGCGGTTGATTGAGTATGTGGGCAGTTGACTTTTTAGGGCGTGAATTGCTTAGGGCGGCTTGATACGCTTCCAGCGCGCGCGCCCGAGTGAAAGCGTGATCCACGATCCGTGCGGGGTTGTCCCGCAGGCGGAGGCCTCGGCGGATCCACCAGAAATATTTTGGTTCGGGGTATCCACCTTTGGCGAGGGTTTAAAAAGGAAAGCCGCCCGGCTAGCGAGCGGCTTCACTTTTGGCTGTAGCACCCTTATCGAAGATCATCGAGGAGGGGTGCCACAGCCGTTGTTAAGTAACTACTACTGTCTATCAT
>WOYY01000026.1 GCA_011620555.1 Anaerolineaceae bacterium
TCTCATTTTTACCCGTAAAAGCGCCATTTTTGAAGAGGGGTGGGAAACTCAGGGGAATTAATGATGGTGAAGCTCTCTTTTTGAATAATTAATCACGGAACTAACTTTAGTAAAGTTAGGCCCATCTAAGGATTAAATTAGATTAATAGGGCCGTGTCTTCGATTAAATAACATAAAGGGAGGTGGCTAATTTATAACTACGCCAACGAATTTTAATACAAAGTGGGCGCGGAGGGACTCGAACCCACGACCTCACGGATGTGAACCGTGCGCTCTTACCAGCTGAGCTACGCGCCCATAAAGGGTTTTCATCGGCGCTCTTGCCAGCAGTCCTGGGCAGGATCTGCGAAGCACGCGCCCATGTAGGACGTCATTATAGCAAAGGTTCACCCATCAGTCAATCAAAAAAGAGCGAATCGCACTCCTTCCTCATCCCCAACCCCTGCTGCCTCATACCCATTCCCTATTCCCCACTCACCACTCACCATCCCCTATTCACCACTCACCATCCCCCACTCACCCTTTCCCATCCCCTTTTCTCTCTCCCCTATTCCATGATAGAATAGGGTCATGCCACGTTTATCACCTGACGAAGTCATCCTCGGCCTGCTGAAGGCCGCCCCGTCCCACGGCTATGACCTGCTGGAGCGCTTCCGCGACCCCGCCCATCTGGGCCGGATCTGGAACATGAGCACCAGCCAGATCTATGCTGTGCTCAAGCGTCTCGAACTGGAAAACGCCATCACCGGCAGGCCCATCCCCCAGCCCGACGCGCCCCCCAGGGTCGAATATCACCTCACGCCCCAGGGCGAGGCCCTGCTGGCAGCCTGGCTGGCCGACCCGCAGCCGCCGGTCAGCATCCACCGCATCCGGGTGGTCTTCCTGTCCCGGCTCTACATCGCCACCCTGCTGAACCTGCCCACCGAGGACATCACCGCCCGTCAGCTGGCGGTCTGCGCCGCCCAGCTTGAAAAGGTCCAGAGAGGGATCGAAGCCACCCCTTCCCCAGTCGAGAAGCTGACCCTGGAATTCGTCGCCGGGCAGCTGGAAGCCGCGATCGCCTGGCTGAACCGCTGCCGCGAGGCGCCGCTGGCCTTCCCGGGCCAGACCGAACCTTCTAAACCCACACCGGCGGCGGACCTCCCGCCTGAACACTACCCCCCCGCTCTTGATACCAAGGACAAACCATGAAGAAAACCCTAACCAAACTCCCCTTCCTGCTGCTGGCCGTCATCCTGGCGCTCTCCGCCTGTGCGCCCGCAGCCACCCCGCCCACCGTAACGCAGGACGCCGCGCCCACCGAAGCCGCAACGGACGCACCCGTAGAGGTTATCGATGCGCCCTTCACGGCCCAGGTCGATCCTGACCTCGTGGAAGCCTTCACCGCGCTCTACCAGGCCTTCTATCCCGAGGGTACACCGGCCATCGTGCCTTCTGAGGCGGACCTGCTGGTCACCGCCGCCGCCGAATCGGACGAGGTCCCGGCCGCCATCCCGGCGACCTTCCTGCCCGGCGCGGTCATGCTGCCCCGGTCCGACTCCCCCGCTGCGGCCGATTTCGCAGCCTTCGTCATCTCCAGCGACGGCCAGCAGGCTTTGATTGATGCCGGTCTGCTCCCCGAGGTCAGCACCGTGACCGATCAGGGCGGCAACAGCGTTGAAATCGCCCAGCCGCTGCGGACCCTGATCTCCACCTACGGCCCCGTCACCGCGATGATCTACGCCGTGAACGGCGAAGAGACGCTGGCCGCGGCCTCCTACCTCGGCGCGCGCGATGCCGCTGGCGCCGCCGCGATGGAAGCCATTGACCCCCGCTTCCAGGACCTGATCGGCGATGACTATTTCAGCCAGACCGAGTTCAACATTGAAGAGGCCGCCCGGCTCGCCCCGGACCTGATCGTCACCAGCCTGCGGACCGAGTGGCTCGCCACCGCCGGCGAACTGGGCATCCCCATCGTCCTCTATGACGCCGAAACGCCCGACCGCCTGAAAGAGGCCATGCTGCTGACCGGCGAACTCTTCGGCCCCCATGCCACAGCCCAGGCTGAAGCCTGGGTGGCTTACTATGATTGGATCACCAAATCGATCCTCAGCCAGACTGAAACCATTGCTGAGGCCGACCGTCCCAGCGTCCTCTTCACCGGCACCGAACCCCTGCGGGTGGCGAGCGGCGAGATGTACCAGACCAGCCTGATCGAAATTGCGGGCGGCGTCTCCGCCAGCGGCGAGCTGACCGGCTATTGGAACGATGTCAACCTCGAACAGATCGCCGCCTGGGACCCGGACGTGATCATCGTCCCGCCCTATGGCGGCGCAACGGTGGAAGCGATTACCGAGAACCCCGACTGGCAGATCCTGACGGCCGTGCAGGAGGGCCGGGTCTACCGGATGCCGAAGCTGGTCGTCCCCTGGGATACCCCGGCGCCGGATTCCACCCTCGGGATCATCTGGCTGGCCGAGCGGCTCTTCCCCGAATTGGAGACGCCGGATTGCGCGGAACAGGCGAATTTCTTCTATAATACCTTCTATGACTATGCCATTCCGAGCGAGCAAGTAGAATCGATCTGTGCCATCAACTAACGCAGCACCTTCCCGACTGAAAACCACGATCACCGGCATCGCGCTGGCCGCCCTGCCGGCGATCCTCTTTGCCCTGGCCCTGCTGCTGGGGCGTTACCCGATCGGCCCTCTGGATGTCGGCCGGTCCTTGCTGTCCCCCATCTTCCCCAAGCTGGGGGCGGATATTCCCGAAATCGCCCGCCGGCTGGTTTTGCGAGTCCGGCTGCCCCGCGCGCTGGCCGCCCTGCTGATCGGCGCGTCCTACGGCGGCACAGGCGCAGCCTTCCAGGCGATCTTTAAAAACCCCCTGGTGGATTCCAACATCCTCGGCGTGACCTCCGGGGCCGGCTTCGGCGCGGCGCTGGCGCTCCTGCTCCTGCGGAACGAATGGCAGGTGCAGCTCTTCGCTTTTGCCTTCGGCTTGCTGGCTGTGGGCCTGGCCTTTTTCGGCAGCCGGCTCTACAAATCCTCGCCCCTGTTGGTGCTCACCTTGATGGGCATCCTGGTTGGCTCGCTCTTCGGCTCGCTCACCTCGCTGCTCAAGTATGTGGCCGACCCGCTGGATACCCTCCCCGCGATCACCTTCTGGCTCCTCGGCAGCCTTTCTTCCATCACCTGGTCGAGTCTGCCGGTGCTGGCCTTCGTCACCCTGCTGGGGGTGTTCTTCCTTTGGCTGATCCGCTGGCGGCTGAACATCCTCTCCTTGGGTGACGCCGAAGCCCGGGCGCTGGGGGTCAACCCCGCCCGAAGCAAACTCTGCATCATCATCGTTGCGACCCTGATGACCGCCGCGGCGGTCTCCGTCAGCGGCGTGATCGGCTGGGTGGGCCTTGTCATCCCCCACGCCGGCCGGCTGCTGGTCGGCCCGGACCACAAACGCCTGATGCCCGCCTCCATTCTGATGGGCGCCTCCTTCCTGCTCCTGATCGACAACATCGCCCGCACGCTGCTCCCCGGCGAAATCCCGCTGGGCGTCCTGACGGGGCTGGTCGGCGTGCCGGTTCTCGCTTTGCTGCTGCGCCGCGGCCGGAGGGGATGGTGACCGTGCAGCTCCAGGCTCAGCACCTGCAATTCGCGTACCTCCCCGAGCGGAACGTCCTTGATGACGTTTCGCTTGAGATCAACGCCGGTGAGACGCTCTATATCCTCGGGCGCAACGGCAGCGGCAAGACCACCCTGCTCTCCTGTCTGGCCGGATTGATAACGCCCGCCGCCGGCCAAGTCCTGCTCGATGGGCAGGACCTGCTTTCTTTCGGCCCGGCGGAGCGGGCGCGGAAAGTGGGCCTGATCCCGCAGATGCACACTCCGGCCTTTAGCTACACCGTCAATGAGATGGTGATGATGGGCCGCGCGCCCTATCTCGGCTGGCTCGGCTCGCCCTCTCGGGATGACCAGGCCATCGTGGATGAAGCCCTGGCCCAGTTGGGACTCTTTGAACTGCGCAACCGGCCCTACACCGAGATCAGCGGCGGTGAACAGCAGCTCGTGCTGATCGCCCGCGGCCTGGCCCAAAAATGCCAGCTGCTCCTGATGGACGAACCCACCGCCCATCTCGACCTCTCCAACCAGCACCGCATCCTCGAGATCGTCAGCCAGCTTGGCGACCGGGGGCTTTCCTTCATCATCAGTTCCCATTCCCCCAACAACGCCCTGGCCTATGCGGACCGGGTCCTGCTGCTCGAGGGCGGCAAAGTCACCGCTTACGGATCGCCCGAAGAGACCCTGACCGAGCCAAAGCTCTCAGCCATCTATGGCATCCGCACCGAGGTCATCACCAACGGCGACGGCAAACCGCTGGCCGTGGTCACCCAACGTCCGATCGCCCTCGAACCCAAATCCCTGCGGGACCCCCACAGCCCCCTCGGCCAGATCTTTGCCCGCAGTAAAGCGGAACCGCAATTGATTCTCGTGACCGGGTTGAGCGGCGTCGGCAAGACCACCTGGTGCACTCAGCTGATCGGCCTGGCGCGCGATGCCGGCCTCAAGGTCAACGGCCTGCTCTCCCCCAGCATCTTCGAGGACGGGCGCAAAGTGGGCATTGAAGTGGTGGACCTCCACAGCGGGGACCACCGCCAGCTGGCCCGGCTGCGGGAGGAGGGTTCCGCCGCGCTGCAGACCCCCCGCTGGGCCTTCGACTCCGAAGCGATGGACTGGGCCAACCAGGTGCTGACCGAATCAGGCGCCAGCGACCTGACGGTGATTGACGAACTGGGGCCGTTGGAGTTCTTCCAAAACGAAGGCCTGACCGCCGGGATGGCAAAACTGGACGCGGGGGACTACAAGGTCGCCGCCGTGGTGATCCGCTCCGCCTTGCTGCCCCAGGCGCTCTCCCGCTGGCCGAATGCGATCATCGTCAACGGCAGCGCAAAAACGCTGCCCTGACTTTCCCTTGACCCGGCGAGTATACTCAGAGGCGTAAAAATCCCTTGGCGAGCGGAGTTCAGCCTCGCCAGGATGATGATGCGGGGCCCTGGAGCGCCTTTCAGATCATGCCAAAGTTAACGTCACAATCTTTCAAGCGGAACATCTACACTTTCAAAACTTTCAATCAGGACCTGGCGTTCATCATCTCCCACCTGGGTCTGATCAGGAAAACCATGCGGGATCTGGATCAGGCCTTTGTGGAAAAGATCATGACGGTCGTCACCGCGGTGAACGGCTGCCGCTACTGCTCCTGGTTCCATGCCCGCCAGGCCGTCGCCAGCGGGATCTCCCCGGAAGAAGTCCAGCAGATGCTCAAACTCCAGTTCCAGGCAGACGTCAATGAAGATGAGCTGACCGCCCTGCTCTATGCCCAGCACTACGCCGAGACCCGGCGCAAGCCCTCCCCGGAGATGAAAGAAAAGCTGGTTGCTGAATATGGGCCTGAAAAAGCGCAGAAAATCCAGGTGGTGATCCGCCTGATCACCTTCGGCAACCTCTCTGGCAACACCTTTGATGCCTTCCTGAGCCGCCTGAAAGGGGCCAAAGCCAAAGGCAGCAACCTGATCTTTGAGTTGGTGTTCTTCATCTTCGGCGCCCCCTTCCTGCTCCCCCTTTTACCGAAATTGCGGACAGCTGAATAATCCCCGCTTCCGATGACATAAGCCTTCTCCCCATCCCCTCACATCTTCTCAGGGCTTCGTCGTTGCGCGCCTTGAGGTGGCGTGCAACGCCGGCTGAGGGGAAGAAAAAAGTGAGCCAATGCCTCCCCCGCAATAACAAGAACAAACAACCTTCCACCTCAAAACACAAATTAATTACCCATTTAATGGATAAAACAGGAATTACGATATCCACCAGACCATTACAAGATGATCCTCTCCTTGAAAAATCGGGAAACGAATCAATGGGCAAAAACGCTTGAGAATAAAAAGCAATGTGGTATCTATTCCACATTTTAGATCATGAATAATGAATGCAACTTTCTGGAGAGCTTTAATGAGAACAGCTAATTCCCTTACGAAATGAGAAAAAGAGGTCCTGGCTCAGTTGCTGCAAGGTCAGAGCAACCGACAAATTGCCTGCTCCTTACAAATTTCCATCCGGACAGTGGAATTCCACCTGACAAATATCTACGCAAAATTTCACGTCAGCTCAAGGGTTGAGCTGATCTTGCACCTCGTGAACACCGCAGGTCAGAACAATTTTGCAAAGCACGGGGTTTCCACAGGAGACAATCGCAAGCAAATTCTGGATAATAGAACCAAAGCAAAAAGTCTGAACCGGCTATTTGGCAAGAGTAATTTACCCAGAAAGGAACTTGCAATGAAAAAAAATGGCCCATTTATCTGCTAATCGGTTTGTTCTTCGGCGCTGTCTATTTCCACTATTTCGGTTTTGTCGCCCATCTCTTGAACCAGACCTATGTCGGAGAAAACAGTCTGGTTCTCATCCTCCTTTTCGGACTGGCAATGGCGCTTTACTTTGGTATATGGTTACTCCAGGCACTTTGCCAGCGATATACGAACTCAAACAGTTGTCCCCTACCCACCACGCTATCCTGGCAGTGGTGCTGGTCTGTCTGAGCGCGGTAACCGGGTATTATATTAGTTATTGGATAATGCTCGCTTTAGTTGGCGTGCCCAATATGGAATTTCTTGTCATTATCGGAGAACCCTCAACCACCATACAAACTATCTGGGCTGAATGGTTTCCCCGGCTGATCGGGCTGAAATGGTTGAAGTGGTCTTCCATCGGGCTTTTCTTAAGCGCCGGGCTAGCATTCGCCACATCAAAGATTTTTCTCCGAAAACAACCGAATGCTCAATCCGCTTGAAATAACTTTCCTGGATCAATAAAAACGTTTCCGATCGAATAGGCGCTCAGCGCTGAGCGCCTATTTTTTGTTCCACCCGCCTGGACCCTCACCACCGCCAGATCCAAATCTTCCCAAAGAGTATTTGTTGATCTGAGGTTAACAGATTTAGCCACTCTATTTGTGTTCTCAGTACTTAATAACGCCTTCATTTAATCCAATAAAGAAAAACCTAAAATAATTATCCAAATTATCAACCTGGGGTATAATTTAGTATATTGAAATGGAACACCAATCGCCTCCTGAGAAGGTCTTTTGGAGGTGATTATTTTGTCAGGCCCCATCGAAAAACCATTGAAGGAAGATAATGATTATGCCGGAACGAGACAACATCCAACAGGTGGATATTGACAGTCAAATGAGAGAAGCCTACCTCGATTACGCCATGAGCGTGATCGTGGCGCGGGCCCTGCCGGATGTGCGGGACGGCCTCAAACCCGTCCACCGCCGCATCCTCTACGCCATGCGTGATATGGGCATCCGGGCGACCTCCGCCCACAAGAAATCCGCCAGGATCGTCGGCGAAGTCCTCGGCAAATACCACCCGCACGGCGATCAGGCCGTCTATGACGCCATGGCCCGGATGGCGCAGGACTTTTCCATGCGCTACATGATGGTGGATGGCCAGGGTAACTTCGGTTCCATTGACGGCGACTCCCCGGCGGCCATGCGCTACACCGAAGCCCGGCTTTCCAAGATCGCCGAGGAAATGCTCGTTGATCTCGATAAGGATACCGTCAATTTCATCGAAAACTTTGACGGCTCCCTGCTGGAACCTGAGGTGTTGCCCTCCCGGCTCCCCAACCTGCTGCTCAACGGCTCCTCCGGGATCGCCGTCGGGATGGCCACCAACGTCCCGCCCCACAACCTGCGCGAGCTGGTGGCCGCGGTCAACCATCTGATTGACCGCTATGACGAAATGGATGAGATCAGCGTCGAAGAACTGATGACCTTCCTCCCTGGCCCGGACTTCCCCACCGGCGGCATCATCATCGGCGAAGAGGGCATCCGCCAGGCCTACAGCACAGGCCGCGGCAGGATCATCATGCGCGGCAAGGCCGTCATCGAAGAGATGCAGGGCGGCAAGTACAAGATCACGATCACCGAGATCCCCTATCAGTTGAACAAGACCACGCTGATCGAGCGGATCGCTGAACTGGCCCGCGAAGGCCGACTCGATTCCGTTGTGGACCTGCGCGACGAATCAGATCGAACCGGGATGCGGATCGTGGTGGAACTCAAGCGCGGCGCCCAGCCCAAACAGGTGCTGAACCAGCTCTACAAATACACCCCGCTTCAATCAACCTTCGGCGCGCAGATCCTCGCCCTGGTCCATAACGAACCACGCCTCCTGTCGCTCAAACGGGCCCTCCAGTTCTACCTGGAGTACCGTCAGGAAGTCATCACCCGCAGGGCTGAATACGACCTGAAGAAAGCCAAAGCCCGGGCGCATATCCTGGAAGGCTTGCTGATCGCCCTGGCGAACCTCGACGATGTGATCAACACCATCCGCGAATCTGAGGATGCCGACGTCGCCAAAGAGAACCTGATGAGCCGGTTCAAGCTGACCGAAATCCAGGCTCAGGCGATCCTCGATATGCAGCTCCGGCGTCTGGCTGCCTTGGAACGCCAGAAGATCATAGACGAACACAAAGAGGTCATGACCGAGATCGAATATCTGGAAGACCTGCTGGCGCATCCCAAGAAGATCCTCGAGATCATCCGGGAGGACCTCAACGAGGTCGCCGAGAAATTTGGCGACGAACGCCGCACCGTGATCGCGCCGGATGCCGATAACGACCTTTCGGAAGAAGCCCTGGTCAAGAAGGAAGAAGTCTTCGTCAGCATCACCCAGAAGGGCTATATCAAACGGGTCTCCGAGACTACCTACCGCTCCCAGGGGCGTGGGGGGCGCGGCGTGATCGGCCAGTCCATGAAGGATGAAGAGGATGAAGTCAAGTTCTTCCTGCGCTGCCACACCTTGAGCACCCTGCTGTTCTTCACCAACAAGGGCAAGGTCTATTCGGAGAAAGTCTGGCAGCTGCCGGATGAAGGCCGCACGGGGCGCGGCATCCCGATGTTCAATATCATCAATATTGAAGCCAACGAACAGGTCACCGCTGTGGTGCCCGTGATCGATTTTGCTGACGCCAATTACTGCACCCTGGCGACCACCAAGGGCCGAGTGAAACGGGTGGCAATGTCCGAATTTGAATCCGTCCGGCCTTCCGGCCTGATCGCAATGAACCTGGATGAGGACGACGACCTCGGCTGGGCCTGCCTCACCAGCGGCGAGGACGAGATCATGCTGATCACCCGCAACGGCCAGGCGCTCCGCTTCGCTGAGACAGAAATCCGCCCGATGGGCCGCCAGGCGATGGGCGTGATGGGCATCCGCCTGCGGCCCGGTGATGAGCTGGCCTCGATGGAGGTCGTGGAACCAAAGGGCTACCTGCTGGTCGTAACCGAACGCGGCCTGGGGAAACGCACCAACCTGGACGAATATTCCCCCAAGGGCCGGGCGACGATGGGCATTGCTACCATTGACAAGAGTGCGCTCAAGACCATCGGTAAGATCGCCCAAGCCCAAGTCGTACAGGAACAGGATGAAGTCTCCCTGATCTCCTCGGGCGGGATCGTGATCCGGATCGCGGTCAAAGACATCTCGATCCAGGGCCGCGCCACCCGCGGCGTGACGATCATGAACCTCGAAGAAGGGGACAGCGTCGCCGCCATGGCCCGCATCCCCGAGATCAAACCCGGTGAAAGCAAAGAAGAAGAAGAAAAAGAAGAATAAACCGGAAGAATCCAATCCCCTGTGGCATTATCACAGGGGATTTTTTATAGTCACGAATGCAGGTCACGCCTGGCGGAGCCCGGGGGACAAAACCAGCCTCCCAACAGTCTACCACCAAGAGGCCCCAAATCCCCATTCGTCACGCTGGAAGTGTGAGCCACCAAACAAAGATACAAAAAGTGCGGCCTTGCGGCCGCACTCGAACCATTCATATTTATCCGGGTCAATTGACCCACGGGATCAAACTCAACCCTTTTTCGATCGCATCCACAAGCACCGAGGGGAGCTCAATCCGGCCAGTGATGTAAAGATAGACCGTCGCCAAGACCATGACCACCGCCACTTCCAGCAAAACGACGATCAGCTGCTGGAAAACAGACATCTTGCGCCGTTTGCGGGCAGGCGCAGCTTCGCCCTCGCTTACAGTCTCACCGGCGGCTTCAGCGGCAAACTGGGCGGGCTGTTCAGCAACGCTTTGCTGTCCGGCCAATTCAGCATAGTAGACCGTGCTGTCCGCCGGCGCGTCGCCTGCCAGGATAGGTTCGCTCACCAAAATCGGCGCCGTATCTTTTGAGAGATCGGGCACAAGCGCCGAGCGCTGGGCGGCTGCCTGGGTTGGCGCCGCAACCATCCGCTGGCCGTTTTCCGGGTCCAAAGGCGCATCCAGAACGGGTTTGCGGGGCTGCATATAATTCGGGGCGATCATCCGCCGCTTTGGGCTTGAGGTCACAAAAGCTGACATGGCACGACTCCTCACTTGGTCAATCTTTTAGAGCACCGCCCCAACCCAATAACGCCACTTCTCCGGCCACCACTAAGCTTGGTTCGCTTTCGCCATTCAGCTGGAGGGCCAGCCTGCCATCCGGGCGGATGGCCAGCACCTGGGCCTTTCTGACCTGACCATCCGGGAACCGGAAGGCCACTTCACTTCCTTTGAAAGCCAGCTTAGCGTTCCAGGCAGTCATCAAGGCGTCTGTGGGCAGGATCGCGCGGTACGCCCTTATACGCTGCAAGATTCCTGCCAGAACGGCCCAGCGGTCAAGCTTTTGCCCCAGTTCCAGTTCCAGCGCGGTCGCCGGGAAGCGCAGTTCATCCTCTGGCGGCACGGCCGCCGCTGTCACGTTCACCCCCATCCCCACCACCACCGCCTCCAGGTTCTCGTCCTGCCAGATATTTTCCACCAGCACACCGGCCACCTTTTTTCCATTCAAAAGCACATCGTTCGGCCATTTGACCAGCGCTTCCAGGCCCCACTCTTCCAGCGCGCCCACCAGCCCCAGAGCCGCCAGAGCGGCAAACCGGGGCAGATAGCGGGCTTCTTCGACCCTTGGCCGCAGCACGAGGCTCAGCGCCAAATCCGCGCCGGAGTTCGTCACCCACCGCCGATTCCCTCGTCCCCGGCCGGCGGTCTGCCGGTCCGCCAGGATCAGCGCGCCATCTTCCGCGCCGTTTTGCGCCCATTCCAGCGCCAGGTCGTTGGTCGAGCCGACCTCGGGGAAATACCGCCAGCCGGGCAGATTCAACGGGTCGAGGTAAGCCGAAAGGTCCTTCATCCCGCCAGCGCCTCCCGCAGCAGATCGCCCAGCATGGCAATGTCCTCGGCCACAAAGTCCGGTTTGAACTGCGAAACAGCCAGGTCCTCCGGCTGGGTCTCACCGCTCAAGACCAGGGCGGTCGCAATCCCCCAGCGGCCCAAGGCGATATCGGTATAGAGCCGGTCGCCAACCATACAATGCGCCTGGACGGGGAAACCGGTCTTTGCCGCCAGGGCATCCACGATCGGTTTGTTGGGCTTTCCCACGATCACATCCGGCCGCCGCCCGGTGGACTCCGCCACCAGGGCAATCATTGCCCCGACATCGGGCTTGAAGCCGGTCTCCGTGGGACAGTTGATATCCGCGTGGGTAGCGATGTAGGGTTTGCCCGCGGTCACCAGGTCGCAAAGCTGCCAAAGCTTATCGTAGGTCAGGGTTGTATCAAAGCCCAAAACGGCCAGATCGGGGTCTGAATCAGTCAGGGTGAAGCCGTGGCGCTGAAACTCCTGCAAAAGCGGCGGCGTCCCAAACACTTTCAAACTCGCCCCCGGATAGTTTTCCGCCAAATAAAGCGCGGTGGCCTCACCTGAGGTGAGGATTTTGTCTTCCGGCACGGGGAGGCCCAGCCGCTGCAATTTCTGAGCATATTCCACCCTGGAATGGGAAGAATTGTTGGTCAGAAAAAGATAGACGATGCCGCGGGAATCCAGCAGGTCCAGCCACGCCCTTGCGCCAGGCAGTAGCCGGTCCCCCAGGTAGATGGTGCCGTCCATGTCTATCAGGAAGCACCTGATCTCCGCCAGGCGGCGAAGGCCCTCGTCCATAGCTCTGCTCCTTCCACCTGCCATCTCTGATCTGATTGCGTTTTCGGCAGGCTCAACCGACCTAAATATACCATTGAGGCTTAAAACCGTGGCAAGGTCTGCCCGCCAGGGAAATTGCAAAGTAAAAATGAAAATCTCAATCTCCCCTTTAAAAGGGGTGCCTCTTAAAATTAGATCATACCAGGCAGGGGCAGTCACAGAGGGCCGCCCGGAGAGGGCTGCATTTCCTTAAGGGCGGGCAGAACGCCAGGGCATGATAAAAACCAAATTAATAATCGTTTATAATAAATGCGCTAGTAAACACTTTTTAAGGATAGAAGGACCATTATGAAACCCATCGCACTGACCGGGATCAAACCCACCGGCAATCCCCACATCGGCAACTACCTCGGCATGTACCGCCCCGCCCTGGAGCTGATGGATAATTACCAGGGAATGTATTTCGTCGCCGACTACCACGCGCTGACCACCATGCGCGACCCCCAGACCCTGCGGGGCCTGGTCTACGAGGTCGCGGCGAGCTGGCTGGCCCTGGGGCTGGACCCTGAAAAAGCGATCTTCTTCCGCCAATCCGACATCCCCGAGATCCCGGAATTCACCTGGATCCTCTCCTGCTTCACTTCCAAAGGCCTGCTCAACCGCGCCCACGCCTATAAGGACGCGGTGGATGAGAACCTCGCCAACAACCACGATCCTGATGAAGGGATCAACGCCGGCCTGTTCTATTACCCCGTCTTGATGGCGGCCGACATCCTGCTCTATGGCTCGGCTGTGGTACCTGTGGGCCTGGATCAGAAACAGCACATTGAGATCACCCGCGACATCGCCGAAGCCTTCAACCGGACCTATGGCGACGTGCTCACCGTCCCGGAAGGCATCATCCAGGACTCGGTCAAGAAAGTCCCTGGGCTGGATGGCCGCAAGATGAGCAAGAGCTACGGCAACGTCATCCCGATCTTCGCCCCGGAAAAACAGCTGCGCAAACAGGTGATGCGGATCGTCACTGACAGCAAACGCCCCGAAGACCCCAAGGACCCCGAGAGCGATAACCTTTTCAACCTGCTCCAATTCTTCGCCAGCCCCGAGCGCCTAGAGGAGATCCGCCAGCTCTATACCAACGGCGGCGCGGCCTATGGCGACCTGAAGAAGGAATTGGCTGCCCTGATCCTGGAGGAATTTGCCGAGGCGCGCCGGAAATTTGATGCCCTGATCGCCGACAAAGCCTATATTGACCAGGTTTTGGATGAAGGCGCCGAGAAGGCTCGGGCAATCGCCAGACCGATCCTCGCCAAGGCCCGCAAGGTCACCGGGATCGACTGATCCATCCCCCTACCAGAAACCTGACCCATCCATGACCCTTTCCCCGAAGGCCCTCGTGATCGGCGCCCTGAATATTGACCTGGTCATCCAGGGCCTGCCGCATTTCGCGGAACCGGGCGAACAGGTCAACGGACAATCCGTGCGGCTCTCAGCCGGCGGCAAGGGGCGCAATCTCGCGGCGATGCTGGCCCCCTGGCTCAGGCCGGGCGAGGTTGGGATGATCGGCAAACTGGTGCAGGATGCGCAGGGTCTCTATCAAATCCCCCTGGCCTCGCTCCGGGATGCGGGGATCAGCACTGCCGGCGTCCTGCTCGAAACTGACCGCCCAACGGACCTGCCCACCCTCTCAATTTTCCTCAACAGGACGGACGGGCAGCGCGCCAGCTATTACCTGCCGGACCGCAATGAGACCCTGACCCCCAGCGAGATCGACCAGGTCCGCCCGCTTTTGACACAGCTCGCCGCCCAGGGCGGCATCCTGCTGATGACGCTGGAAATGCCGCTCACAACGGCGGCCTATATCCTGCGCCTGGCGCATGAATTGGGCCTGCCCGTCATGCTGGACCCCGGCGGACAGCCCCCCGAAGCCGAGGTTGATTTCTCCCCCCTGTTCACCCACCCGCCAAAATGGATCAAACCCAATGCGCAGGAAGCCGAAAGGATCACCGGCATCCCGGTGCAGGGGTTTGAGGGCGCGAAAATGGCTGCAAAGAAATTGTTGGATTGGGGCGTTGAAAAGGTGCTGATCACGGATGGCGAAAAAGGAGCCTACGGCTTCACTCAGGAATCTAGCTACGAGGTTCCAACGCCCGACCTGCCCATTCCGCCCCAGGCCGAATCCACCGGCTGCGGCGACCAGGCGCTGGCCGTGCTCTGCGCCCAAACCCTGGCAGGCCTACCCTTCCGTAAGGCGGCTGAGGCCGCGGTGCTGGCCGGGACCTTGCAGTTCATCCAGGAGGGCCTGACCCCGCTCCGGCCAGATCACCCCCTATTCAAGGTCTGATCGGTTTCAGGGACGGATCCCCGTCACCCGGTCCACATAGTCATTGACCACGGTTTCAAGCAGACTCAGCGGCAATCCCCCGTTATTGATAATCACGTCGTGAAAATCCTGCAGGCTGAAAGCCTCGCCAAGGGTCGATTCGACCTTCTGGCGAAGCGCCAGGAGCTTCAAATATCCCAGGTAGTAGGCGCAGGCCTGGCCGGGCATCACGATATAGCGTTCGATCTCAGCGATCACCTCCCGCTCCGGCAGGCCGGTGGTCGCCAGCATATAGTCAACCGCCTCCTGCCGGCTCCACTGTTTGGCGTGGATGCCCGTATCCACCACCAGCCTGGCCGCCCGCCAAAGCAGGCTCTGCAGCCGGCCCAGGTTGCTGGCCGGGTCTTCCAGGCCCAATTCCCAGCCCAGCCTTTCGGCGTAGAGCGCCCAGCCCTCGATATAGGCGTTGAAAGAATAGGCCCGGCGGAAGGTCGGCAGGCCGCGGATCTTCTGGGCCTGGGCCATCTGGTAGACATGGCCAGGGATGCCCTCATGATAAGCCAGGGTCCGCATCCCCCAGCGGTAGATAGTCTCCGGCTCCCGCAGGTTGACCCACATCGTCCCCGGGCGGCTGTCATTCAGAGCCGGCGCATCGGCATAAGCAATCGGCGAATCCGGCTCCTTATATTCCGGCAGACGTTTCACCGCGATCCGGTCCAGCGAGCCATAGGAGAAAATTTCCGGCACCCGGGCATTGGCCTCATCCAGAATGGCCTGATACTCCGCCAGAATGGACTGGCGGGCCTCCATGCCCTGGTAGTGATAGGCCGGGTCGGCCATCAGAGCCTTGAGCTGCGCGGCGGGGTAATCATTGGGCAGGCCCATCCCGGCCAGCGCTTCGCGGATCTGATCGGTCAGCCGGGCAACTTCTTTGACCCCCAAGGCGTGAATCTCCTCCGCGGTCAGGTCGGTGGTGGTGTGCGTGCGCAGCAGGAAAGCGTAATAGGCCTCCCCATCCGGCAGCCGCCAAACGCCATCTTCCTCCCCCGCCAGGGCCAGCTGGCTCTCAAGTTCAGCTTCCAGCTTGCGGTAGGACGGCAGGACGTCGGTCTCAATCGCCCCGGCCACCCGCTCCGCCCAGCGCTTCTGCGCCGCCGGACCAAACCGCCCGGAATCTGCCATCCGCTGCAGGCAGGTTGTATAGAGGGGGTTTTCCGTCACCGACGTGTTGAGGAATGAGCGGATCTGGCCCAGGGATTTCTCCACCACAAAACGCGGCGGGATCACACCTTCCGCCGCCCGGACCTGCAGGCTTTGCACCAGGCCCTCCATCTTCCAGCTCACCTCTTTCAGACGCTGCAAATAGCGCCGGAGGCCGCGTCGGCCTTTGATGGCATGGTGCGCGCTGAGGAAGTGGATCAGGTCCACCTGCACCCCAAAGACCGGGTTGACCGGATAGGGTCCCATAAAGACCGGGCTGGCCACCCAATGATATTCAAAACGGTGGCCGCGCAGGTTCTGTTCGTAATACCAGCGCATCAGCTGGTAGGTAACCCAGGTCTGGCCGGAAAGTTTATCAGGGTTAAAACGCCAAACCAACGCCAGCCCATCCCGGTCCAGCTGCTGGCTGCGGGCCATCTGCAAAGGCGAGGCATCGGTCAGGTGGCCGCTGTGGAAGTCCAGGGCTGTATTATCCAGCAACCCCAGCGTGGAGGACATCTCGGGGTCCATCCTCAACCTGCGCAGCCCCAACCGCTCCAAAGCCAGGTTGAAGGTAGGCGGAGTCCCCCAAAACAGGCTGTAGACCAGCCAGATCAAAGCAAATCCGAGAAGAACGAGGATCACAATCACAGCCAGGGGCATAACAACTCCTTAATCACTACCGTGATTTTTCCAAGCTTTGGCCACTGCAAGTGTCTTTTGAATAAAATCAGCCTTACCATCGGTATACCGAAAAGGTTCAAATTTGTAGATTTCGACCAAACCGCGCTTCAATGCCTCATATTCACCGCAACACTCCGGATGAGACCGCAGGTAATCTCGGAAGGCAAGATGGTCTTCAATCGCCGGATGAGCTTCCTGATAGACATGGAGATGGAAAAGGTGGTCATCGCCATCTTTCTTGTTAAAATAGCGCCTGCCAGCAATCCCGTTTTCTCCCCTGGCTTGATATCCCAGCTCTTCCAGTTGAGGGTTGAGGGCATCAATTTGCTCCAGGTCCTTAACGGATGCAAGGATATCAATCGTGGGCTTGGCCGCCAGACCCGGGACGCTGGTGGAGCCTATATGATGAAGCGAAATCAGATTTGCACCTAAAATAGGTGTGAGTTTATCCGCCTCAGTGAGATAAGAGTGAGGCCAATCGGGATCATAGGGTAAGACGATCATAACACGTGCCATCAAAACCAATTATAGCCGGATTAAGCGGAGCGTAAATTTGAGCAGCCTCGATGTTATAATCTAAACCGGAGTCGCAATGAAATTATCTGTCCTGATCCCTGTCTATAACGAACGCCGCACCCTGCGAGAGATCGTGGGCCGCGTCCTCGCCCAGCAGATCCCCGGGATTGACGCCCTGGAACTGGTCATCGTGGATGACTGCTCCACCGATGGCTCGCGCGAGATCTTGGCCGAGCTGGCGGCGGAACACCCTGATACCATCAAGGTGATCCTGCTGGATAAAAACCAGGGCAAAGGCAACGCCATCAGCACCGCGATCCAGGCGGCCAGCGGCGACTTGGGGATCATCCAGGATGCGGACCTCGAATATGATCCGGGAGAATATGCCATCGTCCTGCAGCCGATCCTGGAAGGGGCGGCTGATGTGGTCTATGGCTCCCGCTTTGCAAATCAGCAGGAACGCCGGGTGCTCTACTTCCAGCACACTCTCGCCAATCACTTCCTGACCTTCCTCAGCAACCTCTTCACCGACCTGAACCTGACCGACATGGAAACCTGCTATAAGGCCTTCCGGCTCCAGGTCGCCAAGACCATCCCGATCCGCTCCAAGCGCTTCGGGATCGAACCGGAACTGACCGCCAAATTCGCCAAGCGCAAACTGCGCATCTTTGAGGTGCCGATCAGCTATCACGGCCGCACCTACGCCGAAGGGAAAAACATCGGCTGGAAAGACGGCTTCAAAGCCATCGGGACGATCCTCAAATACTGGGTGATTGACGATATGTTCCAGGGGTCCTATGCGCATAAGGACCTGATCGACATGGAAGCCGCCCCCAAATACACGGAGTGGACCCTGGCGCGCACCAAACCTTACGTCGGCCGGCACCTGCTGGAAATCGGTTCGGGGATCGGCAACAACGTGCGGATCCTGATGCAGTACACCGATGTGATCGCCACCGAGATCGACCCGGTCTATCTGGAAATCCTGCGCAACGCCTACCTGAACACCCCCGGCGTGGACGTGCGCGAATGGGACGCCACCCTCCCGCCCCCGGCGGACCTGCCCCCGGCGGATTCAATCCTCTGTTCCAACGTGCTCGAGCACATCGAGGATGACCGCGGCCTGGTGGTCAATGCCGACCAGGCGCTGAAGCCCGGCGGGCGGATGATCTTCATCGTGCCGCGGGGCGAGAAGCTCTACAGCAGCCTGGACGAGGCCATCGGCCATTACCGCCGCTATAACAGCCAGCGCCTGCGGGGGCTGTTTGAAGACCTGGACTACGAAGTGGAAGAGCTTTTCACGCTCAACAAGATCGGCGTGCTGGGCTGGTGGTGGCGGGGCAAGGTCGCCAAACAAAAAGCCATCGGCCGGGCCGGACTGAAGGCTTTCAATGTGCTGGTCCCCCTCTTCCGCCTGCTCGACCCGATCCTGCCCTGGAAGGGCCTCTCACTGGTGCTGGTGGCGCGGAAGCCAGAAGAGTAAACAATCTAAGAGTCAAAGTTTGTCGGACTTCTCATTCCAAACGTAACTAGCCAACCAACTCACTGAAATTCCATAAAATGCAATAAAAAATCCCGACACCTCAGTATCGGGATCTCATTTTAAATCCGCTCAAATTACGCCGGCCAAATCTTCCGGCCCCCGCCGTGAGGGGTGATCGTGTCAATATAATCCAGCTCATCGGCATCCAGCTCGGGCAGCAGCGCGGCCTTCACGTTTTCCCTGAGCTGCGAAATCCGCTTGGCCCCCGGGATCGCCACGGTGACGGCCGGGTTCTGCATGGCGAACTGGATCGCCAGCTGCGCCAGCGTGCGGTCCTCTGCCAGGGCTTTCAGCTTCTCCACTTTGGCCAGGTCCTCCAGGAAGATCGCATGCTCAGCGGGATTCATGAGCCAGTTTTGGCGAAAATCGCCAGGGCCAAAGGTGGACTCCGCGCTGAACTTCCCGGTCAGGATGCCCATCGCCAGCGGCCCCCGCACCAACACGCCCAAATTCTTCTGGGTGACATAGGGGAAAATCTTAGCTTCGGGGGTCCGGTTGAGGATCGAATAGTCGATCTGCAGGGTGGCCGCCTTGTTATCTACGTTGAAAGCCTGCAGATAATCGAAGTCGCTGGTGCTGACGCCGTAGGCGCGCACCTTGCCCTGCTCCTGCAACTTTTGGAACCCCGCCACAAAGATCTCCATGTGCGGTTCCCGGCTATCAATATGGCATTGGATTAGGTCGAGGTAGTCGGTCTGGAGCCGGTCCAGGCTGGTCTCCACGCCCGCCACCAGCTGGTCCACCGTCTCATATTTGCTGATCCAGTTCTCATAATCGAACCCGTCCCAGCCGATCTTGCTGGCGACGATGAACTTCTCCCGCCGCCCTTTCATCGCCCGGCCCAGGAGCACTTCGCTGTGCCCGTCACCATAGATATCGGCCGTGTCAAAGAAATTGATCCCCAGGTCGAGCGCGGCGGAGATCATCTCCAGCGATTCCTGGTCGTCCGTCTCGCCCCATTCCGTCCCGCCGATGGCCCAAAGGCCCACGCCGATCTTGGTGACCTCAATCCCACTCTTGCCCAACACACGCTTTTCAATGGTAGTCAAAATTTCCTCCTATCTTGGTCAGATCCATCCTAACCATTATGACCCCAAACGCCCAAATAATCAAAATTCCAGCATCAGCCCGGTGGGCAGCTTGCGTAACCGCTCACCCACCAGCGCCTCCGCCAGGACCTCGGTCTGCATCTCGCCGGTGCAATGGCCGGTGTAAATCTCAGTCAATCTGCAGGGTGCACCCCATCACAAAACATTGAAATCGATCAAGGTAAAAAAGAGACGCCATCAAGGCGTCCCTCAATTTAAGGACTGATCTTAATTAACTGCGCAGTTCTGCGCCGAGTTCCTTCCCCAGCAGGAAGATCACCTTCTGACGGAGCTTGCTCACTTCCTTGTCCGTCAGCGTGCGGTCCGGGGCGATATAGGTCAGGCTGAAGGCGAGGCTCTTCCTGCCCTCCCCCACCTGTTTGCCCTTGAAGATATCAAAGAGCTGCACTTTCGCCAGGTATTCCCCGCCGCCCCTGCGGATCACCTCTTCCACCTGCGCGGCCGTGACGTCGTCAGCCACCACCACAGCCAGGTCTTCCAGCACGGGTGGATAGGTCGGAATGGCCTCCACATCAAAGAGGATCTTGGCCTTACCGACCAGCGGCGCCAGGGCAAATTCAGCCACATAGACCGGGGCATCGCCCAGTTCATAGTTGGCCTTCACCAGGGGGTGCAGTTCGCCCATCACGCCGACCTTTTCCCCATCCACCAGCACATCGGCGGTCTTGCCGGGGTGCAGGCTGGGGTCTTCACCGGCCGCGTAGGTCACGTTATCAATATGCAGCCCGGCCAGCATCCCTTCCACCACGCCCTTGAGGTCATAGAAATCAACGATCTCGGGCTTATCTTTCTGCCAGGTCGGCATCGAGCGCAGGCCCGTCAGGCCGATCGAGAGCATCATCTTCTCATCCGGCAGCTGCTGGCCTGCCACCGGGTGGAACACCGGGCCGATCTCAAACATCGCCAGCCGCTCGCTCAGCGTGCTGTTATATTCCAAAATCTCCAACATCGTCGCCAGGATGCTGCGGCGCATCACCCGCCGGTCCACCGTGATCGGGTTCTGGATTTCGACGTAATCCACCTCGGGCGCCGCATAGTCGGGCGGGAAGCGGCGAGCCTCCCGCCCCGGGGCGGTCATCCGGTAGGCGATCAGTTCCTGCAAGCCCAGGTTGACCAGCAGATCTCGCAGGGTGTCTTCCATCGCCATTTCCTGGCTCATGCGTTGCGGCGGCAGCGGCTGGTTCAGGCGGCGGGAGGGGATTTTGTCATAGCCATAAATCCGGCTGATCTCCTCCAGCAGGTCCGCCCGGCCGATCAGGCCGTCATGGATATCCAGCCGGTGCTGCGGGGTCTTGGCCGTCACAGTATCCCCATCAACCGAGCACTCAAATTCAAGCCGGGTGAGGATTTTGGCGATCTCGTCCGGGCTGATGGCGACGCCCAGGTTATTATCGACCCAATCCACTGAGATCTCCACAAGAGGGTCCTCGGGTGGGTTGGGATAGTGATCAATCAAGCCTTGGGCGATCGTGCCGCCGCCCCATTCCTGCATGCGTTTGAGGCAGAGCCGCAGACCCAGTTCCGCCAGCGCGGGGTGAATCCCGCGGCTGAAGCGGTAGGCGGCTTCGGAAGTAATCTTGAGCTTGCTGACGGTCTTGCGGATGTTGATGAAATTCCAGGACGCCCCTTCCAGCAGGACGTTGCAGGTCTGGTCATTGACTTCGCTTTCCTCGCCGCCCATCACGCCGGCCAGCGAGAGCACGCCGGCGGTGTCCGTCACCAGTTCCATATTGGAATCGAGGGTATGCTCCGCGCCGTCCAGGGTGGTCAGCTTCTCGCCGTCTTCGGCCGTGCGGGTGATGATCGTGGGCGCTTTGCCGCCCGCCCGTTCCACCAGGATATCATAATCGAAGGCGTGCAGCGGCTCCCCGATCTCCAGCATCACATAGTTGGTCGCATCCACAACCGCATTGATCGGGCGCATCCCGGCCAGACTGAGCCGCCGGCGCACCCAGTAGGGACTGGGCTGGATCGCCACGCCCTCCAGCATCCCCAGCATGAAGCGGGGGTTCAGTTCGGGGTCCATGATCTCGAGTCCCACCCGCCCTTCCAACGCCGGGCCGGCCATCTCAAGGCTGTCATCGGGGTAGTGCAGCTCTTTGCCCGTGGCCGCGGCGATCTCGCGGGCCATCCCCAAAACGGAAGCATCCCGCACCATGTTGGGCAGGGTGTCCACATCAAAGACGGCATCGCCCATGTAATCCGCCAGGGGCATGCCCGTCGGCGCATCCGCATCCAGCAGGATCACACCTTCGTGGGCTTCCGTGAGGCCCAGTTCCTTCTCAGAGCAGATCATCGAGAAGGATTCCACCCCGCGGATCTTCATCCGCTTGAGCATGGTCAGTTGATATCCGGGCTGGTGGCCGTCGTAAAGCTCCGCGCCCTCGCGGGCATAGGCCACCTTCAAAGGCTCATCCAGCGGCCCCTTCCCTTTATAATCGTAAAGGTTCGGCGCGCCGGTCAGCACGGTGATCTCTTCCTTGCCGTCATTCAAGCGGCAAAGCACCAGGCGGTCCGCGTTCGGGTGCGGCAGCACTTCATCCACCTGGGCCACAATGAACTTATCCGCCGGCCAGGGCAAGCCGGTGTACTTGAACTCGTGCCGGTCGCCCTCGGGCAGCGGCAGCCCCACTAGATGGATCTCTTCAACTTCCAGGCCGACCATGGTCATGACCTTAGCCAGGTCCTCAATGCCCAGGTCGTCCAGATCAACGTAATCTTTCAACCAAGTTAACGGTACTTTCATGTTTGATACCTCATGTTCAACTTTGCGATTTGTGCAAATCTATCATCCAAGATGAATACTCTAGGTGGTCCTGATACCAGGTATTAGAAATCTGGTATGAGGGGAATTAGGCAAGATAGTCCTCATCAGATTCGGGTATTTCGTTGATTTGAGCTTTTTGCTTTCGAAGATGTCTAATAAACCCATTTAACATCTTCCAAAGCTCCATCAAACGATTGAGATAAACATCTTCATCCTTTTTACTGATATATCCCAGGCGATGGGCCATTATGAGAAAAGTTTTTGTCTCAGCCATCGACCCTCGGGCTATATAACAGAAATGAATGGTTTCCTGATAGTTATAACGGCCATACCCTTCAGCAATATTTGCCGGAATACTTTGGACGGCTCGGCGCAGCTGAGAAGCCAAAGCCCATTTCTCTTCTGGAGGCAATAACGGAATAAGCGATTCGCAGACGTCAACAGCATAATCCAATGAGCGCTGCCATACCACCAATGTTTCTAAACTCCTGCTCCCCTTATCCATTAGCACCTCGGGCCCAATTTCCAAATACCTGGTCCACTGATAACCGACATCACCACTCACCATTCACCTCGCTCAGAATTGCCGCAAAAACCGAATATCATTATTGCGGAAATGGCGGATATCATCGATCCGGTAGCGCATCAGGGTGCTGCGGTCGATGCCCATCCCCGCGGCGAAGCCGGAATATCTCGCGGGGTCATACCCGCCATTTTCCAGCACCACCGGGTGCACCATCCCGCAGCCGAGGATCTCCAGCCAGCCGGTCTCCTTGCAAACCCCGCAGCCCTTGCCGCCGCAGACGAAACATTCCACGTCCATCTCGGCGCTCGGCTCGGTGAAGGGGAAGTGCGAAGGGCGCAGGCGGGTGCGGGCCTCTTCGCCGAAGAGCCGCTTGGCAAAATCTTCCAGCGTGCCTTTGAGTTCAGCAAAGGTCACCTTCTCGCCCACCACCAAAACTTCCACCTGGGCGAACTCGATCTCGCTCCGGGCGGAAAGCTGTTCATAGCGCATCGTCGTGCCGGGCAGGATCACCCGGATCGGTTCGGGGGCGCGTTCCCGCATCACGCGGATCTGCCCGCCGGAGGTATGCGTCCGCAATAGGACGCCCTCATCCTTGGTGTAGAAGGTGTCCCACATATCCCGGGCGGGATGGTAGGGCGGCATATTCAGATAGGTGAAGTTATAATCATCCGTCTCCACCTCGGGCGAGCGGTAAACCTGAAAACCCATGTCGCCAAAAGTGCGGATGATCCGGCGCAGCACCTGGGTCAGCGGGTGCAGCCTTCCCCTTTCCACGGGGCGGCCGGGCAGGGTCACATCCAATTTCTCGGTTTCCAATTCTTTGAGCAGTGCGGCCTCTTCCAAAGCCGCCCGCTTGGCCTCAAAGGCAGCTTCCAGGGTCGTGCGGACTTCGTTGGCCGCCTTGCCCATCACCGGACGCAGGTCCTGATCCATCGCGCCCATGCTGCTGAAAACGCCCATCACGGGTGAGCTGCGGCCCAGGGTCGCCACGCGCCAGGCCTCCAGCTCTTCTTGCTCGGTAACGGCCTCCAGGGCCGCCAGGCCCTCCGCCTGGATCTTCTGCAGGTTTGCCAGTGCTGCTTCTTTATCAGACATCTAAACCTTCCTCCTAAAAATAAGTCAATCAAGGGCTGCGCTGGCAGCCTGAGCGCTTAAATAAAAACGCCCATCCTCAGGCAAAGGACGGGGCTAACCGCGGTACCACCTTCTTTGGCCGCGCAGGTGCACTGCACGACCCACTCTTTGCCAACAGCAAATGCGATTGGCTGCCCGGATAACGTCGGACGGGACGGCTCAGACTACCACCAGCGGCTTCACCTGAGCGGCTCGAGAGGGAACTTCGATTGGGTTCAGCAGGGTGCGGGTCTCAGTCTTGCCCGCACCGCCCTGTCAACGTCCGCCAGCCTACTTTCCTCTGTCATGGCCGATGCCATATATTTCGATGGATATATTATCACTAAAAACGAGGGGCATGTCAAGGAAAGGCAAGGGCGAACAACGGTTTAATTCTCCACCCTTAGGAGCCAACACGTTCTGAAATGCGGATCCAGCCTTCCTTCAATGAACAAAGCGACGCAGTCCCTAAGTGAGACAAAAGGGAGGTATCACAATCTGCCAGTTAAGGGTGAAATCCTCTTCATCCATCACTCCCTCCTCGTCCCATTGACAAATTTGCTCACTCCAATTATACTATACCCCAGTATAGCATTGGAGGTTTAGCGTTATATGCCCATCTATGAATATGAATGCAAGGACTGCGGAAAAGAATTCGAAAAGATCATGAGTTTTTCCGCCAAAGACATCGACTCACCAGAGTGCCCAGGGTGCCAATCCCGGCAAACCCAGCGGCTGATCTCGCGGGTGTCTTCCCACAGCCAGGGCAGCAGCGGCGGCTATTCCGGCTCGTCCTGCGGCTCCTCAGGCGGCTTTTCCTGAGCAGGCTAGTTTTGGTCAGGCCGGCGGCTTGACGAAGGATGAATGATGAAGATCAAAACAGAAAACCCGGAAACCATAGAGCAGGTCAAAAAACGGCTCTCACGGATTGAGGGCCAGCTGCGCGGCGTGCAGCGGATGATCGACGAAGATCGGGATTGCCGGGATGTGCTCCAGCAGCTGATCGCGATCCGTTCCGCGGTTCAGGCAGCCAGCTTGAACTTTATGCAAGATGTCGCCAGCGACTGCCTGATGAACCAGAGCGCCCAGGAGGCTCCTGAGACCCAGCGGGCCATGATGGTGGACCTGATTAGAATGCTGGGTAAAGTTTCGTAAACGACCGAGAACAAAAGGAGAAAATCATGTCTGGACAAACCGTTCTACGCTGGCTCCCCGGCGGCAACCGCTTTGTATCCACCGATTCCACCGGCCATTCCGTGGTGTTGGCCACCCCTGATGAAAACGCCGGGATGAAACCCTCCGAGCTGATCCTTTCCGCCCTGGCCGGCTGCGCCTCGGTGGATGTGGTGGACATCCTCGCCAAAAAGCGCACCCCCCTCACCCACCTCGAAGTCCAGGTCAGCGCCGAGCAGGACGCCGACCCGCCCTGGACCTTTCGCAAGATCTACGTCAAATTCCTGGTCAAGGGGGAAGGGCTGACGGAAAAGATCGTCGAACAGGCCATTCAGCTCTCAGAAGAGAAATACTGCTCCGTCGCCGCCACCCTGCGCGGCAAAGCGGACATCATCACCAGCTTTGAAATTTTGGAAGATTAATGAATCAATGCCATTGAAGAGTCACAAGGCGCCCCACGGGGCGTCTTTAATTTTAGATCCAGTGGGGTCACATGCGCTGTGCGGCATGTGACCCACAACGCCGCCCGCGCCGGAAGTTTCAGTGCTTGACACCGAACGTATGTTCGTGTATGATTATAAATAATTATTAGAACAAAAGAGCGGTTTCAACGAAGGAGCCTGAAATGATGGCACGTAAGAAAGCAGGGTTGGGAGAACGGCATAAAAGGATCCTGAAATTCCTGGAAAGCTTCCAGAATGAAAATGGCTTCCCGCCTTCCATCCGAGAGATCGGCGAAAATACCAATATCAGCTCCACCTCCGTTGTGAATTATTACCTCAACCAGCTGGAGGAGATGCGCTATATCGAACGGGAGAGCAACGTCTCCCGCGGGATTCGGCTGCTGCGCACTCAGGACGGCAATCTGCTCAAGCAGGCCGCCCAGGCCGTTTCGGATATGTTCCAGGTTCCAGTCATCGGCCGAATCGTGGCCGGTGAGCCGGTCCCCGTCCCCACTTCAGACTTCAGTTACTACGACCAGGAGACCGGGATTGAAATTGCCCGCAGCCTCCTGCCCCCCCGCGAAAAAACCGAAGACCTCTTTGCTCTGGAAGTCCAGGGCGATTCCATGATTGACGCCATGGTCAATGACGGCGATATTGTCGTGATGCGCCCTGTTAACCGGGCCGACAACGGCGAGATGGTCGCCGTATGGCTGACGGATCGGGATGAGACCACGCTGAAATATTTCTATCAGGAAAATGGCAAGGTCCGCCTGCAGCCCGCCAACCCCTTGATGGACCCAATCATCATTGACAACCCTGCCCAGGTGCAGGTCCAGGGGAAAGTGGTCCTGGTCATTCGCCGTCTGCAAGGCGGCTAGAATCCCCCTTCTCCATCCTGAAACTCAGCCCGGTCGCCCTCAGCAACCGGGTTTTTCTTATCTCGCAGCGGGCCAAAACAAAAACCCCTGCCTTTGCAGACAGGGGTTTGCACACTAAAACTGGGGTCCGACTTATTTAAGTTCGACTTCGGCGCCAGCGGCCACGAGTTTTTCCTTGGCATCATTGGCAACATCTTTGCCAACGGCTTCGAGGATCTTGCTGTCAGCGGTCTCAGCAAGGTTCTTGGCATCAACCAGGCCCAGGTTGGTGAGCTGGCGGATGACCTTAATGGTTTCGATTTTCTTGGGGCCGGGGTTCTTGAGGACGACATCAAATTCGGTCTTTTCCTCTTCTTCCTCAGCGGCGGCGACAGGTGCAGCAGCGGCAGCGGCGGCGACAGGTGCGGCAGCGGAAACGCCCCATTTTTCTTCCAACATTTTAACCAGTTCAGCAGCTTCCAAAACGGTCAGCTCGCTCAATTGATCCATCAGTTTTTCTAATTCAGCCATTTTCAAATCTCCTAAAAAAGTATTATCTCATGATCTCAGCACGTTTGTGCCGGTGAAATTCAATTCAAAATTCGGTTCAGGCAGCGCTACCGGCGGCCTGGCCTTCATCAGAGAAGGCCTTGACAACTGCGGCCATAGAACGTGCGGGTTCGGCCAATGTGCGTACCAGCTTCGTGGCAGAAGCCATGATAGTGCCCAGCAAAATACCGCGCATGACGGGTTGGGTCGGCAGGTCAGCAAGTGCTTTCACCTGATCGGCAGTCAAAAGACTGTTGTCCACATAACCCATGCGGATATCAAAGACGTTGGCCTTTGCTAAATCGCTGAGGGCCTTAGCTGCGGCAGGAGCCTCACCAAAAGTGAAGCCGACGAGATTGTTATCTTCCCAGAATTCTTCGTCAAACTCGACACCCTTCTCATTCATCACGAGACGGAAGAGCCGGTTCTTGACCACATGGATCTCGCTGTTGACCTCGCGCATTTTCGCGCGGGCGTCATCAATCGCGGGCATGCCCATATTCTTGTAGGAAATCACAAAAAATGCCGAGCTATTGTCCACCCACTCTCTATATTGAGCGACCATAGCCTCTTTTTCTTTACGAGTAAACGCCAAAGTGTTCACCTCCTTCCAGTTTGAGTGTTTTAATCATCAAAGTCTTTGCCTCATTTATTCGCTGAGGCAAAGACTTTGGATCAAAATACCAACCGGTACTCTTGTTCTAGTCTGCCTTCACCTCGGCGGGATATTAAGCTCCTGATGGAGCACCTGCTTTCTTCAGCGAAGAAAACTTCAGTATGGACTTGTCAGATTGCGTTAGGAATTATAACACAATCTGTTGATTACTAGCTTATGGATGCAGCGTAGGGATCCACCTTGATCCCAGGCCCCATGGTGGAGGTCAGGGTCACCCGGCGGATAAAGGTGCCGCTCGCGGCCGCAGGGCGAGCCTGCCGGAGAGCGTGCATGAAAGCCTGCAGATTTTCATCCAGTTGTTCAGCGGTGAAGGAAAGCTTCCCAATCGGCACATGAATGTTGGCGGTTTTATCCAGCCGGAACTCAATCCGGCCGGCTTTCGCTTCCTTGATCGCGCCAGCCATTTGGTCCAACTGAACCACTGTGCCGGCTTTCGGGTTTGGCATCAAACCCCGAGGGCCAAGCACACGGCCCAGGCGGCCAACAGTGCCCATCATGTCAGGGGTTGCAATGGCAACATCAAAATCGGTCCAGCCGCCCTGGATCTTATTAACGATCTCATCGGTATCGGCCACATAATCCGCACCCGCCGCGCGGGCGGCCTCAGCGGCCTCACCTTGGGCAAAGACCATCACCTTCACCGATTTACCCAGACCGTTGGGCATCACAACCACATCGCGGATCTGCTGATCGGCCTGACGCGGATCCAGGCTGGTCCGGATATGGAGCTCAACAGTCTCATCAAAACCGGCAAAACTCACTTCTTTCAACAATTTGACTGCATCCAGCGGATCGTATAAAGTATCACGTTCAACTTTTTCACGAGCGCCCAGATATTTCTTACCATGACTAGCCATGAAAACTCCTTTGTGGTCCCAGCGGGCTGAGTTCAGCCCTCCCACAGCATAAAAGATTAATCCTCAACAACAGCGATTCCCATATTGCGCGCAGTGCCTTCGATCTGGCGCATTGCGCCTTCAATATCAATGGCATTCATATCGTTGAACTTCTGTTCAGCGATCTCACGCACCTGGGAGCGGGTCACCGTACCTACCCTTTCACGGTTGGGTTGGCCGGAGCCTTTTTCAATCCCAGCAGCCTTGCAAAGCAGGATCGCTGCTGGTGGTGATTTCAAAATGAAACGGAAAGATCCATCCTGGAAGATGGTGATCTCCGCCGGGACAATTTCGCCCGCCCGATGAGCAGTGCGGCCGTTGTAGTCCTTGCAGAAAGCCATAATGTTGACACCATGCTGAGCCAAAGCGGGGCCGATCGGGGGCGCCGGATTGGCCTTGCCAGCCTGGATTTGCAGGGTAATGATTGCCTTTACTTTCTTTGCCACTTGAATACTCCTCTGTGGTTCAAACGGGTCCAAAAACCCTCCCACAATTCACTAAAACGTAATCGTTAGATTTTTTCCACTTGCAAAAAGTCCAATTCAACCGGGGTTGAACGTCCGAAGAAGTTCACCATCACACGGACTTTTGAGCGTTCCATATCGATCTCATCCACAGTGCCATGGAAATCGTTGAATGGGCCATCAACAATGCGGACGGTCTCACCGGGCTTGTAGGTGACTTTGATTGTCGGCGCTTCAGCTTCCATCCGGCGCAGGATCTGAGAGACTTCCTCAGGCCGCAGGGGGATTGGGTCATTTCCCATTCCAACGAAGCCGGTGACGCCGGGGGTGTTCCGAACAACATACCAGGATTCTTCGCTCATGACCATGTTGACCAGGACATAACCAGGGAAGACATGCCGCTCGATTGAACGGCGCTTGCCATCCTTGACCTCGATCTCTTCCTGAGTCGGGATGACCACATCAAAGATCTGGTCCTTCATGCCCATGGATTCTATCCGCTGTTCGAGGTTGTGCCGAACCTTGTTCTCATAGCCGGAATAACAATGGACCACGAACCAACCGCGGCTGTCATCCGGTTCTTCGGCTGCGTCATCTGCCGCTTGGGTCATTGGGTCAGGTTGAACGGCAGCATCTTCAGCTGGCGCGATTGTATCTTCCGCTTCAAATGCGGCTTCATCGCGTTCTTCTTCTGGAACCTGTCCTTCTAGATTTTCTGCTGCCATAATTACGCACCTATCTCTTCTTTGATTAAGACCTAAAGGTTAACCAGGAAGGAGATCATTCTCGAAAATGCGAAATCCAATGCGCCCAGCAGGGCCGCCATGATGGCCATGACCACCAGCACGATCCCAGTCATCTTCCAGGCCTCATCCGACGTGGGCCAGGTGACCTTTCGCAGCTCACCAATGGTCTCACGCCAAAAACGCTGGATCCGCTGACCTAAACTGACTTTCTTCTTTTTCGGCGTCACAAGTCACTCCTAGCTTACGTCCAAAACGCCGCCCACAATAGACGGCGTTGAAAAATTCCAGGCAGGCCA
>WOYY01000025.1 GCA_011620555.1 Anaerolineaceae bacterium
AATCCAATCAAATCCGCCGCCACTGACGGCCGTCTTTGCGGATGAAATCCTCGGCCGATTGCGGCCCCTGGGTTCCGGCCTCATAGACCGGCAGGTTGCCCAGCCCCTGGGTCGCCCAGGCGGAGATGATCCCATCGGTCAACCGCCAGGCCTCTTCCACCTCATCACTCCGGGTGAAAAGCGTGGCATCTCCCAACAGACTGTCCAGCAGCAGGCGTTCATAAGCCTCGGGCGGATCTCCCGAGAAGGCTTCCGCATAGGAAAACCGCATCTTCACCGGTTCGATCTGCATCACGCTGCCCGGGGACTTGGCGCCCAAATAGAGCGTGATCCCCTCATCCGGCTGGATCCGCAGCACCATAACGTTTGGCGCATCGCCAGCCAGGTTGCGCTGGCCGAAAAGGGCCAGGGGAACCTGCGTATATTGGATGGCGATCTCCGTCACCCGGTGCGGCAGGCGCTTGCCGGACCGCAAATAGAAAGGCACCCCCGCCCAGCGCCAGTTATTGATGAACAACCTCGCCGCCAGATAGGTCTCTGTGATTGAATCCGGCGCAACATTGGGTTCATCCCGATAACTAGGGACGCGCTTGCCATCAATGGTCCCGGAAACATATTGCGCCCGGATGGTGTTCTCCAGCGCACTCTGTCCGCGGAAATCCGCAATGGACTTCAGGACTTTCACCTTTTCATCCCGGACCGCTTTGGCGCTGAAAACCGCCGGCGCTTCCATCGCTGTGAGCGCCATCAGCTGCAACAGATGGTTCTGGAAGACATCCCGAATCACGCCGGCCTGGTCATAGTAACCCGCCCGCGTGCCCACGCCCTCATTCTCGGCCATGGTGATCTGGATGTGGTCGATATATTTCCGGTTCCAGAGCGGCTCAAAAATGCCGTTTCCAAAGCGGAAGGCAAGGATGTTCTGAACCGTTTCCTTGCCGAGGTAGTGGTCCATCCGGTAAATCTGATCTTCGTTGAAAACCGAATGCAGCTGTTTGTCCAGGGTCCGCGCCGATTCAAGGTCGCGCCCAAAGGGTTTTTCAACCACGATCCGCCGCCAGCCCTCCTGACAGGATTCGAGCTGGGATTTGCCGATATTTTCCACGATGGTCGAATACAAACCGGGGGGTGTGGATAGGTAAAAAAGCGTGTTCTGGACCCCCAATTGGTGCAGGGCCTGGTCCAAACGGTGATAGCCATCCTCATCCTCGAAGGTCGATTCGATGTAATAGGCGTTATCGAGCAGCAACTCCAGGATTTCCGAATCGATTTCCTTATCCCCTGAATAGTCCAACACCCCCTGGCGCAGGACATCGCGCATCTTCTCATGGCTCCAGGGGCGCCGGGCAAAGCCAAGAATATAAAACGGGGATGGCAGGCGGCTGTTCTTCGCATTTTCATACAGCGCCGGCATCAACTTCCGGAGGGCTAAGTCACCCGTCACCCCGAAGATAACAATTGCAACACCTTCCGAACAGGGTTCATTGATGATATCGATCTCAGGCATGGATTCTCCATCTGACAATTAATTTGATTGCCTCTCAATTCTACCTGATGTTTTATCATTATAATAATGATAGATTTTCACCAAAAAGAGGAAGCCCAATGACAGAGATCACCCAATTGCGAGACAAGATCGAAACCAACATTGCCAAAGTGATTGTCGGCAAACGAAATACCGTGGAACTCCTGCTGGTCGCGCTGCTCTGCGACGGGCATGTCCTGATCGAGGATGTCCCCGGGGTCGGCAAGACCATGCTGGCGCGTTCGCTGGCGGTCAGCCTCGGCGGGCAATTCAAACGACTCCAGTGCACGCCGGACCTGCTCCCCAATGACATCACGGGGGTCTCCATTTTCAATCAAGCCGAACAGGATTTTGAATTCCGTCCCGGCCCGCTTTTTGTGAATGTCCTCCTCGTTGACGAGATCAACCGCGCCACGCCCCGCACCCAGGCCGCCCTGCTGGAAGCCATGCAGGAACGCCAGGTCACCATGGATGGCACAACCTACCCCCTGCCCAAACCCTTTATAGTTTTAGCCACCCAAAACCCCGTTGAATTTGAGGGGACCTTTCCCCTCCCCGAGGCTCAGCTGGACCGCTTCATGCTGAAGATTGACATGGGCTACCCCGATCATGAAGAGGAAGCTGAAATCCTGGAGCGGCTGGCCCGGCAGCACCCGATCGAAACCCTGCAAACCGTGGCCGCGCCGGAGGAAATTCAGGTCCTCAAGCCGCTGGTCTGGGACGTCCATGTGGATGAAACCGTGGTGGACTATCTGATCCGGCTGGTTGAAGCCACCCGGGAACATCACGATCTCCTGCTGGGCGCCAGCCCGCGGGCTTCCCTGGCGCTCTACAAAGCCGGCCAGGCGCTGGCAGCCCTGAACGGCCGGGATCACGTCCTGCCGGACGACATCAAAGCGCTGGCACGCCCCGTGCTGGCTCACCGCATCATGCTGAAACCACAGGCTGCCCTGCGGGGGATTAACGCGGTCAACCTGGTGGAGCGCATCCTCGCAGAAACCCCCTTAAAATTAGACAGCCGGGAAGAATAAACCATGGCGGATTTTCTGCCCTTCCTGATCTTCCTGATGATCCTGGCCGTCTTCCTGCAAGCCGGTCCGGCCCTCACGGTGTTCTATATGATCATCGGGACCTTCCTGCTGGGGTTTTGGTGGCAGAAACGCGCCCTGAAACACCTCAAAGTGTCCCGCCAATTCATTGACCATGCCTACCTCGGCGAAACCATCCAGATCGAACTGACCATTGAAAACGCCAGCCTGCTCCCCATCCTGTGGCTCGAGGCCCATGAGAGCCTGCCGGTCAACCTGCGGGCCGGCCGGGAGATCAAGGAAGTGTTCAGCCTGGGGATGCGCGGCAAAAAGACCATCCAATACGAGATCAACGCCTTCAAAAGGGGCTACTATCCGATCGGACCGCTGACCCTTGAAACCGGCGACCCGCTGGGCCTGACCAAACCCTCCCAGATCAGCATTCCCGAATCGCCGCTGACCATCTACCCCCGGATCGTCGATCTGGCGGCCCTGGGCTTCCCCTCCCGCTCGCCCTTCGGCACGATTCGAAATGAGAATCCCATTTACGAAGACCCGACCCGTCTGATGGGCAAACGCAATTTCCAAAATGGGGATTCGGTCCGCAGGATCGATTGGAAATCCAGCGCGGCCAGCGGCGAGCTGTTGGTAAAACTATACGAAGCATCGATCGCTTTGGAGCTGGCGCTCCTGCTGGACCTCGATAAACGCAGCTATCCGATCGAAAACTTTTATGACGCCACGGAACTGGCCGTGACCGCGGCCGCTTCGCTGGCCGCCTGGGCCAAGCAGCGCCAGCAGTCCGTGGGCCTCTTCACCAACGGCCTGGACCCCCTCGCCGAAGAAGCCCTTTCTCCCGCCCTGCCCCCGCGCAAAGGGGCGGGCCACCTGGTCAGCCTGCTGGAACTGCTGGCGCGGGTCCAGCCTGGCGAACAGCAGGCGGTGGATCCCTGGCTGCAAAATACCCGCGGCGCGCTGAGCTGGGGCACAACTCTGGTCTTCATCTCCGGGCAGGTGGCGCCGGAAACCTTTGACCAGCTCTTCCAGACCCGAAAAGCCGGTCTCAACCCCATCATCCTGCTGACCGGGAAGCTTTTCCATCTCCAGGAAATCCGCAGGGCGGCGGCCGGCTATCACCTCCCGCTCTATACCGCCGCCTCAACAGCGGATATCAGCACAATCGGCGGGGCAAAATGACCCCCCAACCCGCCTCGTCCGGCACTTCCCAGGACTCACAAAGGTTCATCACCCTTGTCAATTTCATCCTGGTCAGCGGAATGCTGGCCTGTTTGGCCTATATTTCCAATAAATTCATCGGGATTTTCTATGACGAATGGGACATCAGCGGTCTGCCCATCCTCACCTTCCTGATCGCCTTCGAATCTCTGCTGGCGCCCTATATCCAATCCCGGATCACCCGGAACAGGGGCAACCCCCTCCTCTCCGCAGCGGCCGAGTGGATTCTGATCCTCCTCATCAGCCAGGTCTTCCTCCTGCTTCAACCCGGCGCTGAGGGGCTTTGGCAGGCGGTCCGCTCCTGGCAGGATAATTTCTTCCAGAGCTTTTTCGATGTCGATTACGACCTGCTGATCTTCTTCCTCTTCATCGTTTGGGGGCTGACCCGGTTCTTCAGCCCGCCGCTCTACCAGTTGGAGGAAGACCAGGATTTGATGGAACAGGAGAAACTCGGCGTGACCTTCAATGACCGCCAGGAGGCCCGCCGCAGCCTGATGGGCCTGGTGTTTTTCCTCGGCTTCGTCATGGTCGGAATGACGGTGCTGCTCAAAGGGAACATCAAGTTCATCCCCTTTATCAAAACCCCCACCCGCGCCTTCATGGTCGTCCTGATGATCTATTTTTCCCTGGCATTCGTCTTTTTGGCGCTCAACCAATATGCCATTCTGAAAGCCCGCTGGTATTTCAACAACATTCGGGTCAATTCCGACCTGGGCAAGCGCTGGCTGCTCTTTTCTCTGGCATTCATCCTAATCGTCGTCCTGCTGACAGTCTTCCTTCCCACCGATTTTGCTTTAGGGTTCCTGCCGGTCGCCCAGGCTCTCTTCAATGTCGTCCTGTATATCTTCGGGCTGGTCCAATTCCTCTTTCTGTTCCCAATCTCCTTCATTGTCTCGATCTTCACCGGCCTCCTGGGGACCCAGGAAACCGACCCAACGCTCCAGCCCGCGCTGCCCGAATTCGGCTCCGAGATAGCGCAGACCACCGGCCCGCTCCCCTGGTGGAACCTGGTGAAATCCATCCTGTTTTGGCTGGTTTTTTTGGGATTGATCGTTTTCGCCATCCGCTATTGCGTCAACAGCCACGAGGGCCTGAAGGCCTTCTTCGACCGGATCAGGATCCGGGCCTGGCTGGCTGATTTCTGGCAATCGCTCAAGAGCGGATTTAAGCAAATAAGCCGGGTGACCGCTGAAACCATGCAGCGGGGTCTGCAACAGGCCCGGCAGTTCTTCGCCGAGCGCGAAGTCAGGCTCCCCAGCCTGAAAGACCTCATCAAACACCTCCCGCCCCGCCAGGCGCTGATCCTCACCTATCTGGACTGGGTGCGCTGGAACAAGTCCCACGGCCTCCCCCGCCAGAGTTCCCAGACCCCGCTGGAATACGCAGGAACGCTCAGTCAAAAATGGCCTGATCTTGAGCCTTATCTCACGCCTTTCACGGCTGACTTCATCGCCGCCCGCTATTCCCCTCAGGAGATTGATCCGGCCCAACTGGAAGAGGCCCAAAGCCTGCTGAAGCGCATGAAAGACCTGATCCTCGCCCAGCAGAACCCACAAACCACCCAAGAAACCGCCTAAACTGTGTCAATTGGATGATGCTCATCCTCAGTGCCAATGCCCCTGTTCCTTCGGCTGCCGATAAGCCCAGGTCTCTGCCTGCCGCGTAATGGTTTTTCAATTCCGATTATAATAAACAAATTCATCTCTTTAATTAACCAGGAGAATACATTATGACAAAAATCATTGCTGACACCACCTGTGGCCTGCCCCTGGAGGAAATGGCGGCGATGGGTGTGGATGTCATCCCCCAAATCATCATTTTCGGTGACCACCCCTACCGGGACGACAATGAAATCGACACACCCACCTTCCTCGCCAAACTGCAGGAATCCAAAGAACTGCCAAAAACGGCTGCGCCGCCCCCCGCCCTCTACGAGCCGATCTATAGGGCCTGCGTTGAGGCCGGTGAATCGATTGTCATTCCGACCCCTTCGACTGAACTGAGCGGAACCTTCCGTTCAGCGGAAGTGGCCCAGGAAAACGTCCCTGAAGCTGATGTCCATCTTCTCGACACGCGCACCATTGCGGGCGGCCTGGGAGTCCTCGTCAAAAAAGCGAAAGAGTGGGCGGACGCCGGTCTTCCGGCGGATGAGATCATTGCCAATCTGGACGCCCTGCGCCAACGGGAAGTCGTCTATTTCCTGGTGGACACCCTCGATTACCTCCACAAAGGCGGCCGGATCGGCAATGCCTCCTTCCTAATCGGCAGCGTCCTCCAGATGAAACCCATCCTGGCCCTGGTGGATGGCAAGGTGACCGCTATTGAAAAACAGCGGACTTCCGCCAAAGCTTTGGCCCGCTTGAAGGAATTGGTCCTGGAAGAATGCCCCCAGGGAGCCGAGTCCTACATCACGGTCAGTCACTGCGGCGGGCAGGAACGCGCAGAGCAGTTGGCAGCTGACTTAACGGCTGAACTCGGCCGCGACTCCATCCCCGTCTATGTCGTCCCGCCGGCCATCGTCGTTCACGCCGGCCCGGGCGTGATCAGCGTCAGTTTCTTCAAGGCGGAATCACGAATATAAGAGCTAAAGGGGCTGTCCAAACTTGGGCAGCTTTTTCCTTTTCAGCAGGCTTCATCCAGAGTCTCCATTTTCGCAAGGTTTTTACCGCAAAAAAGCCACCCGTGAGCCGCCCCGCGGGCTATGGCAAGGTCCCCAGGAGAGCGGTAAACTTCTACCGGCAAGGATTTATGCGCCCACGAAAAGAATTTTGACGGATATGCTGGCTCCCGCGTCGACCCCGGACATTCTTTATAAAGGCAAGGACCTGCTGGTCATCCATAAACCCGCCGGCGTCCTCTCCATCCCGGATGGCTACAGCTCGGACCTCCCCCATCTCAAAAACCTGCTGGAGCCTGAGCATGGGCCGCTATGGATAGTCCACCGGCTGGACAAGGGCACCAGCGGCGTGATGGTCCTCGCCCGCAACCCTGAAGCCCACCGCAACCTCAACCAGGCTTTTCGCGACCGCCAGATCCAAAAAGTCTATCACGGCATCATCACACCCACACCGCCATGGGCCGCGCAGGTCATTGATCTGCCCTTGCGGGTCAACGCCGACCGCCGTCACCGGACCCGCGTCGACGAGGAGAATGGCTCTCCGGCCTGGTCAGCTTTCAAAGTTCTGGATAAATTCGCCCTTGGCGCCAGATTGGAGATCAGGATCAAAACCGGTCTGACCCATCAAATCCGGGCCCACCTCCGCCAGCTTGAGCTTGCTCTACTTGGAGAAGACCTCTATCAGGCAGGCTTGCCTGAGCCGCCCCTCACCGCGCCTAGGCCCCTGCTCCATGCCCGGGAACTGAGCTTTGCGCATCCCTCCAGCGGGGAAATCGTATCCTTCTCAGCCCCCTATCCCAACGATTTTAGGGCAGCGCTAGCCCTCATCCGCCAGACCAGAGGTCCGGACGGTGCGTTTTGATGGAGGCCACCCGGCCGGCGCCCACAACGATATGATCCAGCAGTGGGCATTCCAGTAATTTCCCAGCCGCCAGCAGGACGCGGGTCAGGTTGACGTCCTCAGGGCTGGGGGAAGGGTCGCCGCTGGGATGGTTGTGGACGATGATCAGGCTGGCCGCGTTGTGCCGAATCCCCAGCTTAAAGACTTCCACCGGCCGCACCGCTGAGGCGTTGAGCGACCCCCGATAGAGGCGATCTTTGCCCAACAGGCGGTTGCGGGTATCCAGCAGGAGCACCCAAAGTTCCTCCTGCTCCAATGCCATCATTTCATACATCACCAGGTCAGCCACGTCCTGCGGCGAACTGATCTGCCGCCGGTTCTCAATGGAAAGGGAGCTGATCCGCCGTCCCAGCTCAATTGCCGCTTTGATCTGGGCGGCTTTGGCCTTGCCAATCCCATTCACCTGGCAAAGTTCTTTAAAGGTGGTGCGGTGCAGCCCCTGCAGCCCGTTGAATTGGTCCAGGGCTTGCTGGCCGATCTGAACCGCATTGGCGCCCTTCTTCCCCACCCGGAGCAGAATTGCCAGCAGCTCCGCGTTCGAAAGCGCTTCCGCCCCCAGGGCTTCCAGGCGCTCCCTGGGCCTCTGAGATTCTTCAAAATCAGTGATCCTGTAATTTCCTGCGGCTTCTCCCATCGCATTCCTCCCTGACTGTCCTTTTAACTTGCTGTTGACATGACCTCACAACCCACCATGTTATAATATCACCATCTCAAAACAGATTTGGAAATAAAATGGAATTTATCATCACGGAATTAAAAAATTGTGACCTGATGGAAATTTCCGGTCGGGTGGATAGCTATACCTCGCCTCAGATCAAGGAAGCGCTGGGGGCAATCATGGCGGAGGGACGCTGCAAGATCATTCTGGATCTGAAATCCGTCACCTATCTCTCCAGTTCGGGGATGCTGACCTTCATCAACGCCTTAAAACAGTGCCAGCTATCGGAACAGGGGAAGATCATTCTGGCGCAAGTCCCCCCTCGAATTCTGACCAGCCTGGAACTGGCAGGTTTCAACCAGTTATTCGACATTTACGATGATGCGGCTATGGCAGTGAAGGGTTTTGAGGTGGACCCATGACGGCCAAAACCTTTCCGGCCAATTTCAAAAGCCTTGCCGCCATCAGTGATTTCATCGTCAGGGCTTCCGAGAAGGCCGGCTTTTCACCCAATGAAGTCTATGCCATCCAAACGGCCGTGGACGAAGCCGTCTCCAATATCATTGACCACGCCTATGGCGGTGAAGACCTGGGGGATATCGAAATTCAGGTCACGAATATCAAAAACGGCATTCAGATCATCCTCCGGGACGATGGAGATCCCTTTGACCCGGATATTGTCCCAAATCCCGACATCTCCTCCCCCCTGGAGGTCCGCAGAGAACGCGGCCTGGGTGTCTTCTTCATGCGGAAGCTGATGGACCAAGTCATCTTCGATTTTTCGAATAAAAAAGGCAACACCCTCACGCTGATCAAATTCAAGGGGGCCTGACCGTGCTCCCCACCAGGGCCCGGCCGCCTGCCGGCATGTCTCCAAGTGGAATCCTCAAACTGGGTCAGAACCTGGCAGACCACCCCGTTCTCGAAAAACAAAAAACAGTGATTGTTAACTACCTGAAATCCAATTTCGGCGGTCAGGCCTATCTGCGGATCGATAAAGCCTTCCTGCCCCTGGATGACTCCCGCTCGTCCCTGAAAACGCCCTTTGACCTGACCGCCCTGAGCCAGGTCGCAGAAGCCAAAGAGGGCAAGTCCTTTTGGCTGGCCGGCCCAATGACCCACGGACAAACGCTGCTCGGCAGCCTGCTCGTGAAACGCAGCACACCCTTCACAGCGTTCGAAAAACAAAAAATGGGCGCAATCGGCGCCCTGGTGGGCACATCGCTCTATGCTACCCTGCAATCCATGCAGCGGGAATGGCAGCAAAAACAGCTCGCCTTGGTCCAGTCGGTCAGTGCGCAGATCTCCCAGATCAACGACCTGGATTCACTGACCGCGGCCATCACCCGTTTGGTGCAGGAAACTTTTGAATACTATTATGTGGCCGTCTTCCTGATCGAGGAAGAAACCCAGCAACTCAAGTTCCAGGCCAGCGCCTGCTCCGTTGAATGTGATCGTCCTGATTTTGAATCGCCGGACCATCCCGGGTTCGCGCTTGGCGAGCACATGATCGGGTATGTGGCTGAAACCGGCCAGGAACTGGTCGCGCCGGATGTGACCCAGGAACCGCGCTACAAGGAAGTGGACTCGCTGGATGACACCCGTTCTGAGGTCGTCCTGCCGCTCTCGGTCACTGGGACGATCTTCGGCGTTTTTGATATCCAATCCGACCGGATCTACGGTTTCAATGAAAATGACCTGATCGTGCTGCGGGCTCTGGCAGCCAATATTTCCATTGCCATTGAAAGCACCAGGCTTTATCAAGACCTTCAGCGCCGCGCAGACCAGATAGCCACGGTGGCGGAGGCCAGCCGGGCCCTGACCCAGATCCTGGATACCGACCAGCTCCTGCAGCGGATCGTGGACCTGATCCACAGCCGTTTCAGGTTCCCCTTCGTCCACCTCTACCTGGTTGATCCGCTCCAGTCGCAGATCATTTTTAAAGCAGGCAGCGGTGAACGGAGTGAGCGGTTCAATGAAGCTCATGTGGCCTTTGACCTCGATGCGGTCAAAGGCGTGATCCCCTGGGTTGTGCAGCACAACAAGAGCAAACGGGTCAACGACGTGGAGAAGGAACCGCTCTATCGCAACACCCCCTTTGCAGAAGACCGCTCCGGTTCCGAATTGACCATCCCGCTGCAATTTGGTGATGAGGTCCTTGGCGTTCTGGATATCCAGAGCGGAGAACGAAACGCCTTCACCGCCGAGGACCAGCAGCTGGTGGAAACCTTTGCCGATAACATCGCCATCGCGATCCGCAATGCCCAGCTCTACCGCTCGGAAAAGTGGCGCCGCCAGGTCGCTGAGAGCCTGCGGGATGTTGCCAGCCTGCTCTCGAATAACGCTGCCCTGGATAATGTGCTTCAGGCCATCCTGGAACAACTCCACAAAAACCTGCCCTGCGACGCGGCCGGCATCTGGCTCTTCGATCCTCAGTCTACGAGAGAGACCCCCGTAGAGGAACGCCAGCTTTACCTGGCGGCCGCCCTCGCCGCGGAGGGGATGGAATCGGAGGACCTGGGACAATTGACCTTCCTGCCGGATGCCTGGGTGAAGAAAGCTCTGATGCAGGAGCAGCCCACCATCCGCCACCCGGAAGAGACCATCGGGCCCATCGCCGCCCACTATCAATTCGGCAGCGATTACTCCTCAATCTCCGCGCCGCTCCATATCGGCGATGAGATCCTTGGTATGCTCACGCTGATCCACCACCAGCCAGGCCGCTACGGTTTGGAATCGCAGAAGATCACCTCCACCTTTGCCAGTTACGCCGCGATCGCGATCGAGAACACGAGGCTCTATGAGATCTCACAGGAGCAAGCCTGGGTTGCCACCATCCTGCTGCAGGTCGCTCAGGCCACCCAATCCCAAACCAACCTGGAGGAACTAGGCCACACTATCGTCCGGCTGACGCCGATGGTCGTTGGGATCAAGGGCTGCGCGCTTTTCCTGCGCAACCCCGCCAACGATATCTACAGCCTGTGGGCGATCTACGGCATCGGCCCCTCCAGCGAACCGCCGGAATTCACTTTCCCGCTGCCCCTGCCCAATGCCGTCCTGCTGGCAGAACTGACCCTGACCGGGGAGCCCCTGCTGGTCATTGACCCCGAGGAGGACCTCGGCCTGCCGGAAGCGCTCGGGGAGGACCTGCTCGGGGACACCCTGATCCTGCTGCCGATCATTGCCCATGATGAAGTGCTGGGCGCCTTCATGCTGGCAAACGACCCGGCCCTGCCCGCTGTGGCGGGAAATCAACCATTGATCAGTGAAGAGCGGATGAGCATCATCCGCGGGATCATCCAGCAGACGGCTGTAGCGGTCGAGAACATCCAATTGCTGGAAGCCCGGCAGGAAGAGGCCTATATTTCCACCGTCCTCCAGCAAACGGCCCAGACCGTGGTCAGCAGCGCAGACCTGGTGGACACGCTTGATTCCGTTGTCCACCTGATGCTCATCCTGGTGGGAATTGAATCCAGCGCAATCTATATGTGGGACGGGGTGGACAAGGTTTTCATCCTCAGTGAAACAACGGATAAACCCCTCGAGGAGGACGAAACCCTGATCGGAACAACTTACGCCCCTGGCGATTTCCCGATGCTGGACACGGTGTTCAATAACGATCAACCTTTCGCCTTCCCATTTATCGAAAATGTCCTGCCGATCGAAGACTGGGACCTGGTCCTGCCGGATGACCGGCAGATGGATCCCACCCCCATTCTGGAAAGCCAGTATCCGCTCCTGCTGGGTTTCCCCCTTTCAGCCAAAGACGAACGCTATGGCGTCCTGATGGCGCTGGACCGCAACCTTTCCGCCAAGCGGGACCGCCGCTTTGAACTGATCCACGGGATCGCGCAGCAGGTCTCGCTCGCCATTCAAAATGACATTTTAAACAAGGAAATGCTGGACCGCCAGCGGCTGGAACGGGAATTCCAGCTGGCCCGCGAGATCCAGCAGACCTTCCTCCCCACCCAAATTCCCCCCATACCCGGCTGGGAAATGGATGTCCGCTGGAATACCGCCCAACAGGTCGGCGGCGATTTCTATGACTATTTCCTGCTGCCGGATGGCCGCCTGGCCGTCATCATTGCGGATGTGTCCAACAAGGGTCTGGCCGCGTCGCTCTACATGACCGTGACCCGGACCCTGATCCGGGCGGCCGCGCTCGAATCCACCTCCCCCGCCCGGGCGCTGGAAAGGGTGAACGAACTCCTCTTGATGAATTCCCAAAATGGTTTGTTCGTGACCACTTTCTACGGCCTTTTGGATATGGCCAGCGGCGTCCTGACCTACACCATAGCCGGGCACAACCCCCCACTGGTGATCCGCAACCGCGAAGGAAAAATTGAAGCGCTGAATCGGGGGGGGATTGCTCTCGGCGCCTTGCCCGATATCCACCTCGAAGACCGGACGCTCGAACTTGCACAGGGCGACTGTCTGCTGCTGTATACCGATGGGGTGACGGAGGCATTCAACAACGGCGACCAGATGTATGGCACCCCGCGCCTGATGGCGCTGTTGAGCCAGACCTTCGGGCTGTCCGCCCACCAGATATTAACCAATCTGGAAAAGGACCTTCTGGATTTCAGGGATGCCGCGCCCCTCAGCGACGATACGACCATTTTGGCGATCTGCCGAGAAAACTCACTGGCAGACCAGGACAGGGACAATGGTCTTCCTGAGAACCCCATCAACGGTGCTGCCAAATAAGGCCTCCCAAAAAGGCGCCAGGCCATATCCCCCCATCACAATACAATCCGTATTTTGTTCCCGAGCCGTCTTCAGGATCACATCGCTGGTCAGACCAATTTTCCGGCGGAGGGTGACATGCTTGCACATCTCGCCCAAATAAGCCTTGGCCTCCTTGAGCAACGCCTGCCCCTTCGCCTTGTTGTCATTCACCACCAGCACGGAAACCCCCTTGCCATATTTTCCGGCCAGATAGGTGGCAATGTAGAGAGCTTCCTTGCCCTTCGCGCTGCCATCATAAGCCAGCAGCATCCGATTGAAGGAAGTCACCTCATTCCTGACCATCAGGATCGGCTTGGGGCATCTGCGAACCAGCGTGCGGATTCCCGAACCCAAACGCGGAAAAATCTTGGACACAGGGGGATGACTCAGCTGGATCACCACCAGGTCATTGAACCGGGAGCGCTGGATGATCATCTCGGCCACGGTCCCTTCGGCGTGCACGAGGTTGCCGCTGATGCCGGCCTGACTCACTTGCTCAGAAAACTGCCTCTCCAGGCTCTCCCGATCTGCTCCGCCATCCTCTGCATCCGGCACCACAACCAGCCCCCGCACGTCGGATTTTTCCATCTCGGCCAGCCTGATCGCCTGCTCCAGCGCCAGCCAGCTTTTCGGCTCGCCGCTGATGGCCACCAGGATGTCCATGAATAAGGTCGTCCCGCGGTTGTCCCACAGGTCATGGGGGTTGAGCCGGATGGACCGCTCCGCTTTTGAAGGCTTTAAACGTTTGCCGGTCTTGCCCCAAATCCCCCGCAGGAAGCAGCCGACCTGGCTGCCCTGCTCCGCAACAAAATCGGAGGCGGCTTTCTCCGCTCGAATCGACCAGCCGACCTCCTGCTGCATGTAGGTTTGGTGATCCAGGATCCAGAGGTAAAGGTCCGTCTCAGTCCGTTCCGGAAATTCCTGCAGGATCCCCTGCTCACGGATGATCCTGACGACCGGCAGGTACACCTTCTCGTACCAATCCCGGACTGCCTCCTCCCAGGGGATCTCCCGGGATTGCTCTATGCCCATATAATAGCGGTGGACCCGGATGTGCTCCAACAAGGTGGCAGAGAGGCCCGGAAATGTCAGCTGCAGGTTCACATCCGGCAGAATCCGGTCCACCCCGCTCTCCACCAGGAAATCCGCATATTCTTCCTTCAAGATGATATCTTCCGGCGAATCATCCGGGGAGAGAGGGACTTTGGGCCGGATCTCGGTGACATAAGCCTCGACCGTGGACATGCCCATTTCCTTGGCAATTGAAACCCGGTGGTTGCCATCCAGAACGAAATAGGCATCCCCCAGTTTATAAACCCGGATCGGCGGGAGGCCCGCACTGCCCGGCGAAGTCATCATCGCTTTGACCGAAGCCCAGCGTTGCCGGTCCGCATCATGCAGCGGGAGGAAATTGTGGTTAAAATCCTGATAACGGTTCACACTCCCGACAATCGCATCGACAGGAATTTCCATCAGGCCCTTGGAGGAAAAACCGGTGGCATGCAGCCGCTTTGTCATCTCATCATAGGGCAGCAGTCCAACTGTCCGCCCGGTGATTAAAGCCCAAAGCCGCTGCAACTCCGCTTTGGAGCGCGCTTTTCGGAAATCTTCCAGCGCTCGGCCGTATTCAACAGGGCTTTTCGAATCTGTCATTAAGTTCTCCTGGAACTTTTTGTCTTATAATTAGTTGCTTGTCCCAATCTTACCGATTAACCGGGATAAGCTCAAGGCGTGACGCTCTTTTTAATTATATAAGATTATCTTCATTTTTGATATATTGTATTATTACGGATCGTTAACCACATGTTTATCAAATTTGCAACGAATCTCAAACAACATCCCTTCCACCGGCATTTATATTTTCTGGCAATCGGCTTCCTGGCCGTCGTGGTCAACGGCTACCATTTTGGGACCTTCGATCAGGTTTTTCATATCCCCTTCCTGCTGAAGTTCATCCGGCCCGAACTCTATCCCAACGACCCCTTCCTAAACCTGCGCTGGTACCATTTTTCCTTTTTTTGGTTTCCCTTCATCCCCCTCTATCGAGCCGGCTTGCTGCAGATCAGCATGTTCCTCGTCCATCTCCTGACGGTTTACGGCACGGTGTGGATGTTTTGGGCGCTCACAGACCACCTGTTCAAAAATGACCTGGCCGGTCTGCTGGTCACCCTGGCGCTGGTCATCCCCCACCTGGGATTCCCCGGTTTCCAGATCATCGAATTTTCACTGCTAAACCGGACCTTCGTCCTGCCCTTCCTCTTAGGCAGCATCCTCCTGTATCTGAAGGACAAAAAGTTCCTGGCCTTCGCCCTGCTGGGCTTGATGTTCAACCTGCACGTGATCTATGCCCTGTTTGTGCTGGCGATGTTCCTTTTGAACGAACTCCTGACCTTCAAATGGCGCAATGCGTGGAAGCCCATCAGCCAACTGCTGCTGTTCACGCTGGCCGGCTTGCCCGTCCTGCTTTGGCGGATGAACACCGGCAGCGGCATTGACTTCACCCTGCGCCCTGAGATGCTGGATTTTGTCACCAGTGGCTTGCTCCTCACGGCTTATCTCCCGATCTCCAAAGCGCCCTATATGATCGGCAACCTGCTGGCCGGGATTGGCACGCTCTGGGCTTTCCTCCTGGGCTACCGGCAGGCGCCGAATAACCAAAACCACAGCACCCTGCGAAATTTCGTCTACGCCATCGGCGTCCTGCTCCTCGTTGGCACCCTGGCCGCCTACGCCCTGCCCGTGACCATCCTGCTCCAGATGCAGATCCTCCGGGCCGGCGTCTTTATGCTGTATTTTGGGATGATCTATTTTGCAGCCTTTCTCAGCACTCAATTTGAGCAGGGGCGGCTCTCCCGCCAAAGCTTTTTGATCCTCAGCCTGGCCTATATTCTGATCCCCGTCCTGACCGTCCCCGTCCTGCTGTTCTATATCATCCGCTGGCTGAAGGTTAAGGATAAGGCGACGGGCTGGCTGCTCCCCGTGGTCATTGCGATCCCGGTGGTGTCCCTGACGGTCTCTTATCTCCAGAACCTTTGGGCGCCCGGCCTGCATATCTATGGGCCGCGCTCAGATTGGCGGGAGGTTCAGGAATGGGCTAAGGAGAACACCCCCGAAGATACGCTCTTCATCACGCCGCCGCAGATCTTCTGGCACTACACACCGGATTGGCGGGTCTTTTCAGAGCGCAGCGCCGTCGTGACCATTCCCGAGTTGATGGAAATCCCCTTTGACCCGGATTTTGAACCGGCTTCAGGGCGCGCCTCGATGCAGTTGCCCCCGGTGCAATGGAGCAATTCGACGGGAATTATATCCGCACCCTTGAAACCACTGGCGAAGCCTTCTACACCAACACCACCGAAGACTTCATCCGTCTGGGCTGCCGGTTTCAAGCGGATTACCTCGTGGTTGAACGGGAATACAGCTATGACCTGGAACTGATCTACCAAAATCCGGGATATGCCGTTTACGCCCTGCCGGAATGCACCCAACCCTGAGAAAAACCTCACGCCGCCTGGCGTTCCCAATTCCAAACATGCTATAATTTTCAGGACTGAGCGCATGCTCGAAAGGGAAATCTCATTGATTCACGACCCGCAAAGAGGCCCATGGCTGAACCAAATCCATCAATGAACCTGGTACCCACTGAAAAATTGGATTACCTGGTGATCGGGCATATCACTTCCGACCTGACCGACTCAGGCCCCGCCCTGGGTGGGACGGTCACTTTTTCAGGGCTGACCGCACAGGCCATGGGTCTGAAAGCCGGGATGGTCACAGCCTTCGAGCCGGAACTTGACACCTCCTCCCTCTCCTCACTGTGGATCAGGAACAAGGGGAGCCTGGAGACAACGACCTTCAAAAATATCTCGGACGGCGTCCACCGCACGCAGTTCCTCTATGAAAAAGCGGCGCCGATTGGACTGGAAGACATCCCGGACTTACCCGCGCCGCCAGAGATCGTCCATCTGGGGCCGGTTGCCAACGAAGTGGACCCGGAAATCCTCGTGAAATTTCCCGACAGCCTGAAATGTCTGACGCCGCAGGGCTGGTTCCGGGATACCGATGCGGACAATCATGTGGTGCCCAAGGTTTGGGAGCAGTGTGAATATGCGCTGGGCCTGGCAGATGTGGCGGTGATCAGCGTGGAAGATGTACAATATGATGAGGAAACCATCTCCAGGATGGCGGCTGAGATCCCGATCTTCGTCGTCACGGAAAACTATCGGGGCGCGCGGGTTTATTGGCATAACGACGCCCGATTCATCAAAGCGCCCAAGGTCGAATTGGTGGATGACACCGGCGCAGGCGATATCTTCGCGACAGCCTTCTTTTACCGGTTCTGGTCCATTCGTGACCCCTGGGAAGCGGGCAGGTTTGCGGTCCAAATTGCCTCAGACTCGGTCTCCCGCTCCCGCCTGGAGAGCATCCCAACCAGGGCAGAGATTGAACGGGTAAAGGCTGAGATCATCGATTTCTAAAGGAAAATTTATGGGTTTGGGCAAAATTTACACCATTGTCAATCAAAAAGGCGGCGTTGGCAAAACCACCACCGCCATCAACCTGGGCGCCTACCTGGGTTACTTTGGTCAGCGCGTTTTAATCGTGGATATTGATCCCCAGGCGAACGCAACGGCCTGCCTTGGGGTCGAAAAGAACACCGTCGAAGGGGGAACCTATGAGGTGCTGATCGGCGCGCAGCCGATCCTTTCGCAAATCCTGCACAACCCGCGCTTCAAGCTCTCCCTCCTGCCTTCCTCCCCCGCTCTGGCTGGCTCAGAGATCGAAATGATCGAGATGTCCCAGCGGGAATTCCGCCTGCAGCAGGTGCTCGAGCCCATCCGGCAACGCTACGATTACATCCTGATCGATTGCCCGCCCTCGCTGGGTTTGCTCACCCTCAACGGCCTGGTGGCCGCCCAGGATGGCGTCCTGATCCCTGTCCAATGTGAATATCTGGCCCTGGAAGGTCTGGGGCAGCTCACCCAGACCATTGACCGCGTCAAGAATGCGCTCGCTGAGGACCTGAAGATCCGCGGCGTGATCCTCACGATGTATGATGCCCGCACCAACCTGGCTGCGGATGTGATCCATGAAGTCAAACGGTTTTTCGGCAAGCAGGTCTTCGAATCCGTTATTCCCCGTTCAATCCGCTTGGCAGAGGCCCCGTCTTATGGCATGCCAATTACGGTCTATGCGCCTGATTCGAGCGGCGCCCGGGCGTATGCCGCCCTGGCCAAGGAACTGCTTGTTGGTGATGATGTCAAAGTCCCGATTGTGCAGGAGGCAAGCTGATGGCCCGACGTCCCGGTCTTGGTAGAGGTTTGGATGCTCTGATCCCTGGGGATGATTCGAAAGAATCTTCACCCGCCGGTTCGCGGAGCGCGCAGGGCGTCCTTCAAATCCCGATAGAGAAAATCCGATCAAACCCCCAGCAGCCTCGGACGGCCATGGACGAGGAAAAACTGCTGGAACTGGCCTCCTCCATCCGTGAACACGGCATCATTCAGCCTCTGGTTGTTTCTCCGGCACCGGATTCAGATGACTATATCCTGGTTGCAGGTGAACGCCGCCTGTTGGCAGCCGGCCTGGCCGGCCTCAAGCTCGTCCCAGCGATCACCCGCCATGTCAACCAGCAAGACCAGCTGGAACTCGCTCTGATCGAAAACGTCCAGCGCTCCGACCTCTCCCCCCTTGAGACTGCGGAAGCCTATCACCAGCTGGCCGAACGCTTTGCCCTGACCCATGAACAGATCGCCGAACGGGTGGGCAAGAGCCGGGTGAGCGTGACCAACACCCTCCGGCTGCTCAACCTGCCGGAGAAGGTCCGTCAGGCCCTGGCCGAAGGCCAGATCAGCGAAAGCCACGCCCGGGCGCTCCTGGGCCTCCCCAATGCCCAGGCGCAGCGGGCCGCCCTCAACACCGTCCTGAACCTCGGCCTGAACGTCCGCCAGACGGAAGCCCTCGTCAAGAAGATGAGCGGTGAACGGCCGCCATCCCAGGCCAAAACGGAACCCGCCCCCGAAATCCGGGAACTGGAAACCCGTTTGCGGTCCTTCTTTGGGACGAAAGTGAACCTGAACAATGGGAAAAAAGGCGGCAGCCTGGTGATCTATTATTATTCCGATGAGGAATTGAACACGATCCTGGATAAGATCCTGCCTGAATAAAGGCCGGATAAGCGCCCCCGATGAAAATCTTCCATAACGCCCACATCTATGCGCCCGGATTCCCCGGTGCGACGGCCCTGGCGCTCTCACAGGGACAGATCGTCTCGGTTGGGACAGACTCAGAAATTCTGGATGCCTTCCCCCTGGCAGAGGAAAAGGTCGATCTCAGGGGCTATACACTCTGGCCCGGGTTGACGGACGCCCACGTCCACCTGCGGCACCTGGCAGCAAGCCGCGCCATCGTGGACTGCGAAACCGCGACCCGCGCGGAATGCCTGGAGCGGATTGATGCGGCCGCAGGGGAGCTGCCCCCAGGGGCTTGGATCCGCGGCCACGGCTGGAACCACAACGCATGGCCGGAGGGCCTTGGCACGGCGGAACTCCTGGACGGGGTCAGCCACGGCCATCCCGCCTACCTTTCCGCCAAATCCCTCCATATCGGCTGGGCCAACAGCCAGGCGCTCGCCCTGGCGGGGCTGACGGATTCCACACCCGACCCCGAAAGCGGCATCCTCCAACGGGATGCCCAGGGGCATCTGACCGGGATCTTATACGAGGCCGAGGCCGTCAACCTGATCCTGGACGCAATCCCGGAGCTGACCCCTGAGGTTCTAAAACAGCAAATCCAATCATTAATCCTGGAACTCTGGTCGCTCGGGCTGGTCGGTGTGCACGACTTTGACGGCATCGATTGCTGGCTGGCCCTGCAAAGCCTGCACCAGCAGGGTGAACTCAAATTCCGCATCCGCAAGAGCGTGCCCTATGACCACCTGGATGACTTCATCCAGGCCGGGCTGCGCACCAACTCTGGGGATGATTTCCTCCAAATCGGCAGCGTGAAACTCTTCTCTGATGGCGCTCTGGGGTCGCAGACGGCCGCCATGCTCGCCCCCTTTGAAGCCAGCCAGAGCACGGGCGCCCTGCTGCTGACCGAAGATGAGATCCTCGAAATCGGCAGGAAGACCGGAAGCAACGGGCTTTCGCTGGCCATCCACGCCATCGGCGACCGGGCGAATCGGGTCGTCCTCAATGCCTATGCGAAGTTAAGAGCTTTTGAAGAGGAAAAACGCCTGCCCCGCTTCAAGCACCGGATCGAACATGTCCAGATCATCTCCAGTGAGGACCTCCCCCGCCTGGCAGAGCTGGGCATCGTCGCATCCGTCCAGCCCGTCCATGCGCCTTCGGATAGGGACATGGCGGATCAATTCCTCGGCCTGCGGGCCGAATGGGCTTACGCCTATCAGTCCCTCAAACGCACGGGAGCCGAGATGGTCTTCGGCTCCGATGCGCCGGTCGAACCGGTCAATCCCTTCCACGGCCTGCACGCCGCGGTCACGCGCCGGCGGCTGGATGGCACGCCAGGGCCGGATGGCTGGCACCCGCAGGAGCGGCTGGCGCTAGCGGAAGCCCTGGAGGGCTTTTCCTGGGCGCCCGCCCGGATCTCGGGCCGCGGTGACCATCTCGGCCGGATCGCCCCCGGCGCGGCGGCGGACCTCATCCTGCTCAAAACCGACCCTTTCACTCTTGACCCGCAGGACATTGGGGCGATCAACCCCCTTGCAACGATGGTCGCTGGGGAATGGGTCTTCCAGCGCCCCGATATAGGTATCGGGATTTGATACCCGAAAGCAATATAATGATTAAGAATTTTGGGAATCAGCTATAATTAGCGTTACCGGTTCTCCAAACCTTCTACCGGTCAAAATTATTGTAGGTGAGTCAAAATAATCCATGGGCCAGATTCCAGAAGAACTCCACGAAAAGATCAAAACCATCCGGATGTCGCTTCATTTCAGCATCCATGACTGCGCCAAACTGATCGGCATTTCCCAGGGGAGTTACCTCGCATTTGAAAATGGCGAACAGTACCTCTCGTTGCCCGATTTGGAAATCCTGGCTCTCTATTTCGGCCTGCCCCTTGAGGCTTTCTTCAAAGATCACTCTCATAGGCTTTATCAATTAACCCTGCTCCAGGACAACATCCGCCCCCAATACCAACAGCTCCGCCAGAAAGTGATCCGGACCCAGCTCGCTCTGGAGCGCCAGGCCGCCGGCTTTTCACTTGAAGAACTGGAAGAAGCGACCGGCATCTCCCTGGAAGACCTCCGGATTTATGAGGAAGGAGCCGCACCGGTCCCGATCGACCACCTTCAAAAGATCTGCCAGCAATTGGGTAAACACCTGGACACCTTCTTCCCGGATGACCGGCAGCTTTCCGAATCGGTTCAAATCCAGCCATTTTCATTCGCCCAGGACGGCGGAGCAGATCCGCTGGAGGCCGACGGCGAATTGGAGGAGTCCTTTGTGCAGATCCTTTCCAGGCTCAAGGAAATTCCCAAATCGGAGCAGGCTGAGATCGCCAGGGACATCCTCAACAAATTGAAACAAGAATGAACGGGTAACCAGCCCGTTCTTTTTATCTCCCGCATTTTTCGGGTATAACTGAGATGGTAAAGAGGTGACCATGCTTCGAGACAAACCTTCAGCTATGAATTCTCCTACAACCATTGAAGCGACGCCCGCCGAATCCACCCAGCTGGCGGACTTCCTCAGCCAAAACATCCTGACGCACCGCCATTTGGATTGGTTTTCCTCTCTGGATTGGATCGGCCATCCCCCTTATTTGATCGAATTGAACGGCGAAGAAATCCAGGCCGCCTTATGCGCTGCGCCCGAAAATGCAAAAGCCGCCTGGATTCGTCTCTTCGCCGTCTGCAAGACGGTGGACGCCGCCCTCCCTTGGAAAAGGATGCTGCCCCAGGCCGTCAGCCAGCTGCAGGAGATGGGGGTCAGCCAACTGGCAACCCTCGTCCTCCATCCCTGGTTCGAGGCCCTGGTGGAAAAATCGGGATTTCGGAACCGCCAAAACATCGTCGTGATGGAATGGCAGGGGGAGTTTCCCAAACGGAAGAACCTGAACAATGACATCATCCTCCGCCCGATGCACGAGGACGATCTGCCCGAGGTCATGCGGATTGACCATGCAGCTTTTCCCCCGCTTTGGCAAAATTCGCTGGAAGGCCTGACCAAGGCCTTCGGCCAGACGGGGATCAGCACGGTTGCTACCCTGGATGGGGAGATTGTAGGCTATCAGATCAGCACCACAATGACAATCTATGGCCATCTCGCCCGGCTGGCGGTTGCCCCCCTCCACCAGCGCAAGGGGATCGCCTTCACGCTCGTCCACGACCTGTTGAAACAACTTGAGCGGCTCGGCTTCTGGCGGATTACCGTAAACACCCAATCGGACAATGCATCCTCCGCCAGGCTCTATCAGGGTTTGAAGTTTCGCCGGACAGGGGAAGAAATCAAAGTCTTCGAAATGGACCTCTGACCCCCCTTTTATATTCCAAAACAAGAAAACCAATGCGGCCTCTTTGCTAGACAAACCATCCCACTTATGGCAAAATCAATACCGTCAGATCGCTTAAGGAGGCAAAGTTGAGCACGAATTTGAACAAACGGGAATTGCTGCGCCAAAAACGCATCCAGCAAAAGAAACGCAATATCACCACAGCCGTGCTCATCGCAGCCGCGGCCCTCATCCTGGTCCTGGCGCTTGTCATCCTCCCCAATATCCTCCTGAACCTCTCGCACGGTCTGGGAAGTCCGGGCTTCCCCATTGGCGACCCCGACGCCCCGGTCACGGTCTATGAATTCTCCAGCTACACCTGCAGCCATTGCTATGATTTCAACGAAAACGCCGCCAAAGCCTTCATCGCGAATTACGTTGACACCGGCAAGGTCTACTTCAAGTACGTGAACCTGCCGTCCGACAGCGAGGACTCCCTCCTGGCAGCCAAAGCCTCCTACTGTGCGGCCGCGCAGGAGAAATTCTACGACTACAAAGACCAGCTCTTCACCTATGCCAGCGTCACGGACGGCTTCAGCGAAACCAACCTGATCCAGTACGCCAGCCTGGCGGGTCTGGATAGGGAGGCCTTTGAAACCTGCCTGGCGAGTGACAAATATACAACCGCCTATAGGCAGGATATCCAATTTGCGTCCCAGAACGGCGTCAACGCAACGCCGACTTTCCTGGTTAACGGCCAGGAGCTGGTCGGCGCCAGCGAACTGGAAGCAGCCGTCGAGAAATATCTCAACAATTAAATTGAAATCCCATTAAGTTGGAAGAACAACAGGCCCTCTCCGTTGGGAGGTCCTGTTTTTATAATCCCCCGAAGTTGGGAGGTCCTGTTTTTATAATCCCCCGAAGAAGCGTTCGAGCACCCAAACGATCAGAGGCGTGATCAACAAGGCCGGCAGGAAACTGCCCGTGCGGATCTTTTTAATCTCCAGCAAACTCGATAGCGCGATTGCCATCAGGATCAATCCCCCCACCGCCGTCATCTCGCTCATCATGGCGGTCGAAAAGAACTGGCTGAAGAAACCCGCCAGGAGCGTGATCGCGCCCTGATAAACCAGAATGGAAAGGGCAGAGAAAACCACGCCGATCCCCAGAGAAGAGGCAAAAGCGATGGAGGCAAACCCATCCAGCACCGCCTTGATCGCCAACATCTCGAAATTGCCGGTCAGCCCGTCCTGGATGGAGCCAAGGATGGCAATCGGGCCGATCACGAAAACCAGCGAAGCCGTGACAAAGCCCTCCACAAACAGCAAATCATGCCCATCCTCCCTGTCCCTAGGCATCAATTTTTGCCGCAGGAGGATTCCCAGCTTTTCCAGGCCCTCTTCAATCTTCCACCATTCCCCAAGGAGCGCACCGATCAGCAAGCCGCCGAGGGGCACCATCGGGTTGGCGGTGTCGATAAAAGTCATCAGACCATACCCAAAAGTGAAAAGGCCGAGGCCGGCAACGATCGTGCTGCGCAGCTTTTCGGATAAACGGGAGCCGATCCCCACCCCAATGACCGAACCCAGGACAATCGTGCCAACATTAATCAACGTACCGATCAAGGATTATGCCTCTTTCACCAGCTGAACGCCATTGCCGGAAGAGCCGGATTCAACCACTTCCATCACGAAAAGCAGAGAAGATAAACGGTTAAGATAAGTCCCCAATTCCGGTTTGGCGATGCCGCCAGCTTCAAAAAGCTCGACCACCCGGCGTTCCGCCCGGCGGACGACCGTCCGCGCCAGGGAGAGCGCCGCACTGGCCGGGGAAGCGCCAGGAACGATGAACCCCCTTGGCATCTCGGCCGATGGCTCAAGTTCTTCGATGGCTTTTTCCAAGCCCAGGACCTGGTCCGAAGTGATCAAATCGAACAGGGCGGCATTTTCAGGTTCCGCCGCCAATTCGCTCATGAGTTGATAAAGTTGTTTTTGGATAGCGAGCAGCTGTTCACCGATCAGGGCAACGGAAGTCAGCGAGCGAGCCAGGCCAATGGCGGCCGTGGCCTCATCCACAGACCCAACGGCTTCGATCCGCAGGGAAGCTTTGGAAATCCGCCCCTTCCCCAGATAGCCGGTATCGCCAGAATCGCCCTGCCCCGTGTAGAATGGCGCCACTTTTTCCCCCCCTATTCCGCCGGTGTCGGCTCTTCTGCTGTTCCCTCCACCGCAGCCCCATCCGTGCGGCCGGAGAGAATATACCATTCCTGAACGTTATTGAACCGGTCCGCCGATTCAAAAATCGGCCCAAAGTTGATTCCCTTGATATCCGACGTGATCGCGTAGGTGTAGACGGGGTAGAACAAAGGCAGCGAGGGCAGATCGCGCATGAACAGGACCTGGAAGTTTTTGTAGAGCCGCTCGCGCTCGGCCAGATCCACGGAAATCCGGGCCTGCTCCAGGAACTCACTCGCCGAGCGGTTGTCCCAATCGGCATAATTTTGCCCGTTGCCGATCTGCGCCTGTCCCCAGAAGGGATATGGGTCGGGGTCGGGCGAACGGGTGAGATTGATATCCACCAGGGCAGCCTGGTAATTTCGAGCCGTCAGGTCGGCCAAAACCTCGTCATAAGGTTTGGCTTCCAGGGTCACTTTGACGCCCAGCGCTTCCCAGCCCTGCTGGATATATCCGGCAATTGCGGCATGTTCCGGTGTATCCGGATAAAGCAAATTCAGAGCAATCTCCAGGCCTTCCTTGGTTGTATAGGATAAAGTTTCCTCATTCCAGATCGCGCCGGTGGCCGCAAAGAGTTCCTTGGCCTGAGCCAGATTATAGGGGATCTTTTCGAGGTCCGTGTAATAGGCCCAGGTGCTGGGCATGATCGGTCCATTGGCCTGGATCGCCTGCCCGCCATAGACTTTCTCGATGATCAGGTCGCGGTCGATGGCAGCCAGTAAAGCCCTGCGGAGATCCGCATTTTGGAGGAACCCCACCTCGTTATTATCCAGATTGAGATAGGTGATAGTCAGAATGGGTTCCCGAGCCGTATAAATCGAGAGGTTCGGGTCCGCCAGGACAGCGGACAGGATCGAGGGATCAACTTCGCCCAGGCCCTCCACAATGCCGTCCTGATAGGCCGCATAAGCCGCCTCAGAAGAAGGATAATAGCGGAAGATGACCTCGTCCAGATAGGGCCGGCCTATATAGTAAGCGTCAAAGGCTTCCATCACCACGCCGACAATTTCATCATTCTCAACCAGCAGCCTTTGGAACTTGAACGGTCCGGTCCCCACCGGGGCTAGGTTGAAGGGATCATCAATCAGTTCTTCCAGGCCCTTGCCGGCCAGAAGGTGTTCCGGCAGGATGCCAAAGGTTAGGTAATCGAGGAAGGGCGCAAAGGCTTCCGGCAGCAGAAACTGGAGCTGATATTCGGAAAGCTGAACCACCTGCACCTCAGCCCAGAAGTTCTGCAGGTCCTGCGGGACCAAGCCGTGGCCGCTCTGCAGTAGCCCGATGGTGTACATCACATCGTTGGAGGAGAAGGGTTCACCATCATGCCAGTAAACGTCCGTCCGCAGGCTGAAGTTGTAAGTCGTGCCGTCCTGAGAAACGCCCCAGGATTCCGCCAGGTCAGCCTGGGGGATGCCTTGCGAGTCAAACTTGACCAGACCATCAAAAAGCAGCTTATCCACAGCATGATCCGGAGGATTGTAAATATCCAGGAAAGGATTAAGGCGCAGGAAATCGCCAACCAAGGCTTCAGTGTACACGCCGCCTGTGATCGGCGCCGGTGTGGATTCCACTTCCTGACCGGGGCTAACCTGCTGGAGGATCAGGAGGACCCCCACAACCAGACCAGTGATCAATATGATGAGTAACTGCCATCTGAATTTTTTCATAGTCTTAAGATAAAAGGGGCAACCCTCTTGGCGAGTTGCCCGATATGTTCAAGTGAGATTAGAAATTTCGCCAGGTGAATCCAAAACAGCCCGGATTAACCGCCTATTGACATGACGGTAAGCAAGGTCAGGATGAAGAAAACGATGCTTAAGCCAATCGTGATCCAGAACAAGACCTTCTCGATGCCGCGCCGTTGGGTATAGACGCCGCCGGCATCAAGACCGCCACCCGTCAACCCCCCTAAGCCAACACCCTTGCTTTGCAGGATGATGCTCGCGATCAGGGCAATTGACGTTATAATCAGTGCGATACTAAAATAATTTGCCACAGAACCTCCTTTTAACTGGATTGATTATACCCATAACCTGAAAAAACCGTCAACCCAATGAATGAAATCAAAATCGCTCTCCACATGCACACCCGCTACTCTGATGGCAACGCCAGCCATTCAGAGCTGACGGCCATTGCCGCCAAGGCCGGTTTGGATGGCATCATCACCACCGATCACAATATCTGGGTCAAGGGCATTGAGGGATATTATGGCGAGGGCAAAAGCCGGGTGATGCTGCTGGTCGGCGAAGAGGTCCACGACCGGACCTTGGAGCCGCCGGGCAACCACCTGCTGGCCTTCGGCGCCCAAAAGGAACTCTCGCCTTTTGGCCGGGAGCCGCAGCGCTTGATTGACCAGATCAAAAGGAATGACGGGCTTTCCTTCATCGCCCACCCCATTGAAGACCCGTTGGAGCGCTTTGGCGAGAAAGCTTTCAGTTGGCGCAATTGGGACGTTCAGCAATTCACCGGCATCGAACTTTGGAACCAGATGAGCGAATTCAAGAGCGTTTCCCCCACCCTGCTTTCAGCCGCCATCAACGCGCTCTTCCCAGCCCGGATGACCCTGGGACCGCTGGAACGCACGCTGATCCTATGGGATGAATTAATCGCCAGCCAAAAGCGGAAGATTGTCGCCGTGGGCGGGGTGGACGCTCACGAATTGGTCAAGAAATTCGGACCTTTCAGGGTCAAGCTCTATCCCTATCTGCACCAGTTCAAAAGCATCACCACCCACCTGCTGATCCCCAAACCTCTGACCGGGTCCTTCCCGGAGGATCGCCGGATGGTGCTGGACGCCCTCCGCGCAGGTCACTGCTGGGTTGCCTATGACCTGCCGGCCCGCACCGACGGGTTCCGTTTCCAAGCCGATAACGATGAGGGCACTTTCATGATGGGCGACCGGGTCTTCATCAAACGCGGCCTGACCCTCCAGATCCGCCTGCCCCAAAAAGCCAACTGCCGCCTGATTAAGGATGGCAAAGTCATCAAACAATGGGAAAACCGCGAAGTCGCCACCCACATCACCACCGAACCCGGCGTCTATCGGGCTGAGGCGCTGATCCCCTTCAAGGGCAAAATGCGGGGCTGGATCTTCTCAAACCCCATCTATGCCTGGGCTTAACGCCCACACCTTATATTCACCTGCTTGAATTATTATTAAATAATGACTGATCAAAAAATTCCAAAGGCCATCCTGGCAGTGAGAAAGCCACGCGGGAGGCCAGAATGAGTATAATTACGCTGGATAGATAATGATGAAACTGATTTTAGATTTGATTGAAGAGCATCTGCGCGCGTTGTTCGAAGACGCCCTTTACAAGCTCACCCCTAACTCTGACGGCCCGTTCAATTTGATCGAGCAGTTGTCCACGACCATCCTGATCAACACCGTGGAAAATAACAAGGGCATTGTTTATGCCCCTGACCGCTACCGATTCCTGATCCCGGAAGACCAGATGCCCGGCTGGCGGGCGCAACAGGACCTGCTCAACCAGCTCACCTATGAACTGCAATCCCTGGGGAAAATGTACGATTTTAATTTCCTGACCACCCCGGAGATCACACTGACCAGCCACCCGGACCGGTCAAACTCAAAGGTCATCATCCAGGCGGAGCATTCGGCGCCTGTGCCCGACCTGCCCGACACGGCCGCCATGGAACAGCCCCAGCCCACAATCCCCTTGCCGGCCATTCCCGCCAATGCCTTTCTGGTGGTGGGCGGCCGGACCAATTACCCGCTGGATAAACCGGTGGTCAATATCGGTCGCCACTCCGATAACGATCTCATTCTGGATGACCCCCATGTCTCCCGCCATCACGCCCAGCTCCGCGCGATCAACCGCCGTTATGTGGCTTTTGATGTCGGCTCCACCAGCGGCATCCTGCTCAACGGCAGGAAAGTCACCCAGGCGACGCTCCGGCCCGGGGATGTCTTGCGCGTTGGGATGGTCAATCTGATCTACATCCAGGATACGACAGCTGAGCAGCCGACCTCGGCCTTCTACGTCGATTCGGAAGATCCGCCTTTCGGAGATAAACACCCATGAACGCCTTGTTATTATTCATCATCCGTCTGATCACGCTCCTTCTGCTCTACCTCTTTATCGGTTGGATCGCCTACACCATCTTCATGGACCTGCGGAAGACCAATCAACCCGAAAGCAAGGTCAGCGTCACCCCCATCACCCTGATCCAGGCGAATGATGATCTGGGCGAGTCCCGCCAGTTCGTGGCGCAGGAGGTCCTCATCGGCCGCGATCCGGCCAACCCCTTCTATCTTGAGGACGGCACCGTTTCTGTGCGCCATTTGAAATTGACCTTTCGCAATCAGCATTGGTGGGCCGAAGATCTCGAATCCACCAATGGGTCCTATCTGAATGGCGATCAAATCCTATCCCCCGTAATCCTGACCGATGGCGACGAGCTGCGGCTTGGGCAGGTCGTGCTCACCGTCAGGATCAATTAATCGAAACTATGGAGTAACTCATGAATGACATCCCCGTATTGGCTGTGATCGGTGGCTCTGGATTATATGAATTTGAAGACATCACCGATGTTGAAACCCTTGAAGTTGCGACCCCCTATGGCAACCCCAGCTCCCCCATCACCATCGGGCGGATCAAGGGTAAAAAGGTCGCCTTTTTGGCGCGGCATGGCATAGGCCACACCTTTTCTCCCAGCGATGTCCCCTACCGGGCAAACATCTATGCCCTGAAATCCCTGGGAATCAAACGGGTCGTCAGCGTCAGCGCCTGCGGCTCCCTGCGGGAAGCCTATGTCCCCGGCTACATCGTCATCCCGGACCAGATCTTCGATTTCACCCACAAACGAGAGCGGAGCTTCTTCGGCAAAGGCTTGGTCGCCCATGTCAGCGTGGCAGAACCCTTCTGCCAATCGCTCTCGGATACGCTGGAAGAAGCCGTCAAGGCCAATGACGCCCTCTATCACCGCGGCGGCACTTATATCACCATTGAAGGCCCGCGCTTCTCCACCAAGGGCGAATCCCGTCTCTACCGTCAGTGGGGGCTGGACATCATCGGCATGACCGCCGCCCCGGAGGTCTTTCTCGCCCGTGAAGCGGAGATGTGCTACACCACGATGGCCCATGTCACGGACTATGACGTTTGGCATGTGAACGAAGCGGCGGTGACCGTGGAAATGGTGATCGAAACCCTGCAGAAAAATATCAAACTGGCCCAGAACACCATCCGCACCATGGTCGATCTGATCGACCCGGATGCCGACTGCGCCTGTGAGGACGCCCTGAGCACCGCGGTCATCACCCATCCCAGCGCCATTGAACCCGAAAAACGCCAAGAAGTGGATTTGCTGGTCAGGAAGTATCTGGATTAACCGTGGATCGTTTATTTCCCATCCGCGAAGAGGATTCCCAGGTCAATAAGCTCCAGAGCCGCCTGCTGGTCATCGCTGCGCTGCTGGTGCTCGCCCTGGCGATCACCCTGACGATCAGCCCTGCCGTGCGCTATCACACCGGCGGTGAGGATTACCGCTGGTCGCACTGGCTCGGTGTTCTGGGCTGGTTCGCGGTTTTCACCGTGCTGAACAGGCAGTCCAGGCGGAAACTCCCTCACCGGGACCCTTACCTGCTGCCCATTGTGGCCGCCCTGACCGGGATCGGCCTGATGATGATCTGGCGGCTCTATCCAGACCTGGGCCAACGCCAAACGATCTGGCTGGTCCTTTCGGGCGGGGTGGTTTTCCTGGGTTTGGCCTATCCCCAGGTCCTGACCTATCTGAAAAAGTACAAATACATTTGGCTGGTCCTTGGCCTGATCCTGGTCGGCCTGACGATCATCTTCGGGCAAAACCCAAGCGGGTCAGGCCCGGCTCTGTGGCTGAAAATCTTTGATTTCTATTTCCAGCCCTCCGAACCGCTCAAACTCCTGATGGTCGTCTACCTGGCGGGTTTTTTCACCGACCGCTTCATCCTCAAGAAAAACAGGCTTGCGCCCATCTTCCCCACCCTCGTTGTGGTTGTCATGGCGCTGGCATTGCTCATCTCCCAAAAAGACCTCGGGACCGCGATTATCTTCCTGGCGCTTTACCTCCTGATGCTCTATTCGATCAACGGTAACCGCTGGGTGATCTGGGCAACACCTTTGGTCCTGCTCATTGCCGGCACAATCGGCTATCTTTTCATTGATATCGTCCACATCCGCCTATCGACCTGGTTGCACCCCTTCGCCGATCCAAGCGGTAGTTCCTACCAGATCATCCAGTCCATGATCGGGATCGCATCCGGCGGCACTCTGGGCACCGGACTGGGCATGGGCAGCCCTGGACTGATCCCGGTGGCCGTTTCCGATTTCATTTATGCCGCCATCGGTGAAGAGCTGGGCCTGGTCGGGCTGCTGGTGGTTGTCGGTCTGATTGCGCTGCTCGTCTACCGGGCCGTCAAAATCGCGAATCAGTCCACCGATATTTTCAACCGCTATCTGGCCAGCGGGATCGCCTATTATTTTGGCTTTCAGAGCATCCTGATCATCGGCGGCAACATTGGCCTGCTCCCCCTGACGGGCGTCACCCTGCCCTTCATCTCCTACGGCGGCTCATCCCTGCTGGTTTCCTTCATTGCCCTGGCGATCTTGCTGACGATCAACGAAGCGCCGCAGGAAGGATCCAACACCCAGCCCGCCCCCCGCAATCCAAAAACCAACTGGTCTGCGATCATCCTGGTCGGCTTTCAGGTCCTCGAATTCCTGGTCAGCAGCCTTTACGGCTTTTGGTTTAAAGACGCTCTCATCGCCCGCCCGGAAAACCCCCGCTGGGCCATCGCGGACCGCTTTGTCCCTCTCGGCGATATCGTGGACCGGAATGGACAGGTCATCGTCAACAGCACAGGTGAGATTGGCGAAATCACCCGCGCGGCGGTCTACCCCGCCCTTTCACCCATTGTGGGCTATACCAACTCCATCTACGGCCAGACCGGGATCGAAGCCTCGATGTACCCCTATTTGCGCGGCCTGGTCGCGGAACGCGATCTGAAAGCCGCCACTCTTGAATGGGTCAATAACCAGCCCCCCGAAGGATTAGACGTCCGGCTGACCCTGGACCTGGGCATCCAGCAGACCGCGGACGAGCTACTGGGCGATAGCCGCGGGGCTGTGGTCCTGATGAATGCTGAGACGGGTGAAATCCTGACCATGGCATCCCACCCCTATTTCAACCTGGAGACGCTGGAGGAAGATTGGGCGTCTTTCAGCGATGAAGAGAACGGCCCCTTGGTCAACCGGGCGACCCAGGGAACCTACCCCATCGGGAGCGCACTTTTCCCCTTCCTCTTGGCCGATCAGATCGATATCACTTCCAGTTTCGCCCGCCCGGAAAGCATCCTCCCCAGTCTCTCCATCGGGCCGCAATGCGCCACCCTGCCCCAAACTCTGGACTGGATGTCCATTGTGACCCACGGCTGCGTGAACGCCCAGGCGGACCTGGCCGCCTATACAGGCTTGAATCCAGTCCAGAACCTCATCCAGCGCCTGGGCTTCTATTCCAGCCCGAACCTGCGGCTAACCGTGGCGCAATCCGCCCAAACCGGTGTGACCGATGAACGGGCGTTCTTCCGGGGCGAGGACCTGCTGGTCAGCCCGCTGCAGCTCGCCATCGCAGCCAGTTCGCTCTCCAATGACGGCACACTGCCCGCCCCCCGGATCGTGATCGGCTATGAAAATCAGGATAATCGCTGGGTGACCCTGCCCAAATTGGACAGCAGCAGTGCAGCTTTCACCGCGGACCGGGCGGGTCGCCTGACAACGCTCTTGGAAAACGACGCTGCCCTTCAATGGCAGGTCACTTCAACCACGGAGACCGAAGAAGGCGAACCGGTCACCTGGTTCATGGCCGGCTCCTCCGCCAACTGGCAGGGGCAGCCTTTTGTCGTCGTGGTCGCTCTGGAGGCAGAGGCACCGGAGCAGGCCGCCGATCTTGGGTTGACCCTGCTCAACAGGGCCATGAACCTGACCTCAAACCATTAATTAAAAAGAAACGGACTGCTCACTCAGAACAGTCCGTTTTTGGATCTCTCAGATCACTTTGACAAACCGTCGTTTCCCGACCTGGATCACAGCTTCCTGCGGGATCGCCATATAGGGGTCGGCTGCTGCCTCGCCGTCAATCTTGATGCCCTTCTGGTCGATCAGCCGCCGGGCCTGGCTCTTGCTCTTCACCAAACCGCTGTCCACCAAAATATCCAGCAAGACCGACTCCTCCGCGGGGTGAAATTCCGGGATCTCATCGGGCAGATCCCCTTTTTGAAACAGATTGATGAACTCTTTTTGCGCGTGTTCGGCGGCGTCTTCACCAAAAAAGGCGGAAGTGATCTCTTTTGCCAGCTCCATCTTGGCATCCCGCGGGTGCAGCGCGCCGGATGCCATCGTCCGCTCGAAGGCTTCGATCTCGTCGTTGGTCCAGCGGGTCACCAGCCGGCTGTAGCTGCCCATCGCCTTATCGGGGATGCTCATCACTTTGCCAAACATATCCTCGGGCGTGGTTTCGAGGGGGATGTCGTTCCCCAGCGATTTGCTCATCTTCAGCTCGCCATCCGTCCCGGGCAGGATCGGCAGGATGATGCCGATATTCGGCTTCACCCCAAAATAGGCCATGATCTTCCGGCTGGCGGTCATGATGTTGAACATCTGGTCCGTCCCGCCCACCTGAACGTCCGTTTCCAGTTTGTAGGCGTCGTAGCCCTGCATGATGGCATAGAACAGCTCGTGGAAGTACACCGGCTCTTCATTGTCCCAGCGCTTGCGGAAGTTTTCGCGGGTCAGGAACTGCTGAATGGTGAAGTTGGAAGCCAGGTAGATCATGTCCTTGAGCATCAATTCGGAAAGCCATTCGGCATTGTAGCGCAGCTCAGTCTTTTCCCGGTCCAGGACCTTGAAAGCCTGCGCGGCATAGGTCTCGGCGTTGGCCTGGACCTGCTCCTGTGAGAGCTGGGGGCGCAGTTGATCCTTGTCAGAGGGATCGCCGATCAGGGAGGTGTAAGTGCCGATGAGGAAGACCACATGGTGGCCCAATTCCTGAAACTGGCGCAATTTGCGCATGGTGACGGTGTGCCCAATGTGCAGATCGGGCTTGGTCGGGTCATACCCGCAGTAGACCCGCAGCGGCCGGCCTTCTTTTTCGGCCAGGATTAAGCGCTCCCGTAGTTCAGCCTCCATCATTTTGCGGGTGGTGTCATCACCATAATCCGTCCCGCGCATCAGATACGCTACTTGTTGGTCAATGTTCATCGTTACCTCCTCAAACGAACACTTGCACAAAAATGAATCCGGACAAAAATAAAACGCGCCCGTCAATCAAGGCGCGCTCTTTTGCCCTCGACGGGTGTTTCTCTTAGTTATTGGCGTAATAATAGAATTTTGGTGCTCCCATATCCCTATTATAACGAAAAATTCGAGAAAATAAAGGCCTTTCACCCGCCAGGCCGCTTTAATCAAACCATAACCCGGCTGAAAACGCCAAATTTAACAAAGCTGATATAATTCAACCTGGTGTGCCATGAACGAACCGGTATTAGTCCTTAATGCAAACTTTCAACCCATCAATATCACCTCGACGTACCGAGCAATTAACCTGGTCCTGGCCGAGAAAGCCACCCTGGTGATGAATGGTAGAGGATATATCCACTCGGTTTCACAGGCCTTCCCCCTGCCATCCGTCATTCGTCTCAACCGGATGGTCAAACGCCCCCGCTCCATCGTCAAACTGACCCGCAGGGAGATCTTCCGCCGAGATAATTTCACCTGCCAATACTGCGGGCGCAAGGTCAGCAATCTGACCATTGACCATGTGATCCCCAGACACCTGGGAGGGGCCACCACCTGGCAAAACGTGGTGACCGCCTGCTCCCGCTGCAACCACCTCAAGGGCGGAATGACCCCCGCACAATCCGGCATGTACCCGCTCAGTACCCCCCAGGTGCCGCCGAGCACCGCCGCTTATCTTTTTGGCAGGCATTTGAACCAAAATCAGGAATGGCAGGAATTCCTGATCGGTTGGTAAACAATATGAGCGGTAGGGCCAGTTAGTTTATTCCCAAAGCCATCAAATCTTCAATAAATTACATTCTTTTCAATGAAAAAGTCTTTCCTGAAAAATCAGGCTTTTATGTCCCAATCTGTTGTTTGTATTTAAGTAAGACCGAGAAAAATCATTTTCAACATCCGATTTTATGAAATAGATCGTTAAAAAAGCCATACATACAATGGAGAAAACCATGGTAAACTAGAGTGTATATAGCCGCAGCCATCACCCTTCTGGGGGGAAAAGTTGGCAAAAAAATCAAACATAGAATTTCGGGAATATTCATTCAGGAGGGTTGTAATGATTGGTTCAGAAAAAAAACGTAAAGTAAAATCTATCAGTTTGATCATCTTGGCTGTGACAGGTTTTGCCACCTTAGGCTGTAATTTATCCAATGCGGAAATTTGGGGTGCGAGTCGAATATTGGAAGATGATGAACGTGAAATGGTTGTCAATACTGCAGCTGCAATAAATCAGGAGGCAACCAACAGGGCTGAACCTCCCGTGAGTGAAGAAGCTCTTGAACCAAATAATGCATTAGAATACTCATGGCAAATGGGAGTGCGCTGCATCGAATCGCCAGGAAATGATCCATGTCCACTGGAAGCCTGTATCCCGGCTAGTGATCAATACAATGCAGTTTTAGAGAAAACTGTGGAATTATTTGGCAAAGCCAATCCGGATAATTATGAATGTGGCGCAGATTTCCGTTTTACGAACAATTCTGGTATGAATTTACTTATCTGGGCTAATTCTGTTAGCAATGAAGATGACCTAATTACTATATTTCCGTGGAAAGTGGCAAAGGACGATATTATTGAAGAACATAACTACACTTTTTTTAGTCGCCATGAGGGTGTCGTAACATACCGGAATATCACTGATTTTTATGTCTTGTACGATAATCCACACTGTGAGTGGATTCAATATGGTGATCCAGAATTAGGAAAGTTTGCCGTTGAGTTGATGAACCCGTGTGGGGATTGATTTCAGGACTTGAATTAAATATATACCGGAAATCCGAAAATTTATGCTTGGATATTCCTTTATATTTATTTTTGTGATTCATTACAAATCGATATCAGCGGTTTTACCACTGCTATACCTGGAGCAAGCTCACGGAGGATTTCGCAAAGGCAAATGGGTTCACATCTTCTTTAACCAATGGACCTGCACTACAAAAAATGCGTTATTCTACTTTGTAAATAAATGACCCATCGGTGGTTCCAAGAATCAACTTAATAACATGAAAAAATAAATCATCTAGTGGTATTGAGATTCCTTTTAATAGAGCAAACTCACACGGTATTACGTGTACATATTACGGAATGGCTTGGTCATTAGTCGGCTAAGAACATCAAACCGATACAGGAAGCTGTACGGTATTCAATTTTGCTAACAAGTAAAAATTCTGACCTGAGGTAATTCCAATGTCCCCCTGGGATAAGCCCTTTTCGCTTGCTATACTCAAAATAATCTGACAACTTAATTATTCTTTCAATCCTTAGTCGGACTCTACCAGCTGGATGCGCACGTCAAGAGCGCGTAAGCACGAGTGTCTGGCTTTTGTTTTTAACACTTACCCGGAGGATCTATGACGATATTAATCCCGGATATAGAAACTTTATCGGTTGGTGCAGTAAAAAAGAGTTTAATTCAAACAGGTTACCTTGAACCATTTATATCTGAAAATGATAAACAGCATTCTTGAGACGGCTGTGGAAACATCCAAGTTCACAAAAAGAAAGAAAAAAAGAAAATATTTTAGGACGGGTAGCGGTTCAAGTTGAAGGGGGTTGAGAAAAGATACATTTAAAACCCTATCCAATATTTAAATATTGGAAAGAGGCGGGTGGGTTCCGCTTGTAACCCACCCGGGATTTATCCTTTTGCTGCTTATCCTAAGCATAAAAAAACCCGCTTCATAAGTTGTAGTTTTCTAACTCACCCCACCTTTGACCCATCCCCCATACACAAATCCCCATTCACCAACCCAAAAACCGCCTTGCTCAGGCGGTTTTGGGTTCTAGTGGAGATGGCGGGAATCGAACCCGCGTCCGAAAGATTCGACCCTCGAATATCTACGAGTGTAGTTGGCCTATTGAATCTCGCTCCAGGTTAGCCAGCCAACGAGGCCGACCCTTTCGCCAGCCGTTAGGACCCGAAAGCCCTTCTTTCATGCATTTAACGGCATCCTGCATGGCATCCTGACTTTGTGTCGCCACACTCATGCCCGGCCAGGAAAACGGACGATGAGGGACGTGACCTCTTAGGAGATCAGAGCTCTTAGCTCACAGCTTAGGCTGCGAGGGGGAGAGCCGCGTATTCAGTGCGATTGGCACTTAATGGGTGTACTGAGTTAACGAGGTCGGTACCTCTCGACTCGCAATCCGGGACCAGCCTCTCCCGTCGAAGCCAGTCATCCCCGAATGGACTCGTATTATACACGAAAGCTGTTAACGCTGCATAAGAAAAAAGGCCGCTCCGGATGGGGCGGCCTCTGTCTTACTTGGGAACGCTACTGGTGAAATTACTCAGCAGCAGGTTCGATCTGGGCCAACTGGTCGGCCAGAATGCCATTAGCGACCTCATTGAAGTCGGTCAAGGTGGTGGCAACGTCCAGGGTGGGATTATCAACAATGGCAGCCATCACGGCTTCGATTTCATCGCGGACGAAGTCATAGCCAGGAACGTTGGGTTCGGCAATACCATATTCGAGCATGTCGAATGCGGTGGCATAGGCCGGATTGGTAGCGAAGAAGTCGGTCATCTGATCAGCAACACTCGCCCGAGTCGGGAAGTACATGCTGGCCTTCGCCCAAGCAGCCTGCGGATCGGGACTGGTGTAGTATTTCAACCAAATCCAGGCAGCCAACTGGCGTTCGGGGGTGGACTTCGGAATGCTGACGCTGGCGCCGTAGATGTTCTGAACGGGATCGCCGGTATGCGGCAGGGCAGCCACAGACCAATTGAAGTTCGCGCCTTCAGCAACAGCGGTGTCATAGTAGGGCAGACCGGAGGATGAACCAACGGTGAAGAGCAGCTTGCCGGCGCCGAAATCGGTCTGGTCGCCGTAGGATTCGGTCACGAGTGTGGCACAACCATCGGCGAAGAGGCTCTGAACGAACTGCCAGGCTTCAATCGCAGCAGGATCATCGTAGGTGAACTGATTGTCATCAACACTGAAGACATTGCCACCGAAAGCGAAGGTCCAGGAAGCGAAGCGGGAAGCATCAATTGAAAGTTCATAACCAATGCTGCCTTCAGCAGTTGCGCCGCTGTAGGGGGTGGTAGCTGCTGCGCAGGCCATTTCCTTGAATTCTTCAGGAGTGGCGGGAGGAGCATCATAACCCAACTCGTTCAGCCAGTCCATGTTGTAGTAAAGAACTTCCATGGAGCGGTTTGGCGGCAGACCCAAGCGGGCATTGCCAAAGGTCGGGTAAACGTCCTGAGCAAAGAAACCAGGGAAGAAATCATCCTGGTCTGCCTGGGGCATACCCCAGGTGGGGTCGTCAATAATCTCGTTCATGTCCCAAAGGGCATCAGCGAGTTGGTAGGTCGCGGCCTGGTTCTGATAGGCCACCACGACGTCCGGAACCTCAGGCGTATTGAGGATGGGGAGCATCTTGGTGAAGATATCACCATAACCGCCGGCGTATTCAGCCGTCAGCGTGATGCCGTATTCGTTGGTGGCGTTGAATTCATCAACAACCTTCAACAATTCGGTCTCACGGTCGCCACTATGCTGATGCCAGAAGGTGATTTCAGTTGCAGGAACGACTTTTGACCAATCTACGGTGTCCGTTCCGCCACCAGTCTGCTGGCAAGCAGCTAGAATCATTGCAGAGATGATGACCACTGCAAAGATCCAATAACTGTGCTTCTTCATATCTTATGCCTCCGTTAATAGGATTGAATAGAGAGAAATTTGATAAACGCGGCCAAAATCAGCCCCGTGATATCTATGTGAGTAAATAGGCATCAGGACAGAAATTATCCTTTCAAACCTGTTGTTGCAATTCCTTCGGTGAATTGCTTCTGAGTGATGAAATAAATGACCAAAATCGGGAGCAGCGAAATCACCGCGCCCGCCATCAACAAGTGAGTCTGCGGGCCTGCTTCCTGAACAAAGGTCCACAGGCCGACCATCATCGGGCGCCAGGTGTCATTTGTGGTGACCAGCAGCGGCCAGGTAAAAGCGTTCCAGGAAGCCGTAAACCCAAAGAGGAGCACAGTCATAATGGGCGCCTTGCTGATCGGCAGAACAATCTGAACCAGAAAGCGGGTGTGATCACAGCCATCAATCCTGGCCGCATCCCAAAGGTCCTTGGGCACCTGAGAAAAAAACTGTTTGAGGAGGAAGATGCTGAAAGCATTGGCGATGAAAGGGACGGTCAAAGCCCAATAGGTGTTCAGCCAGGTGCCTCCCGGAAGCGGAACGATTGCGCCGCGGATCATCAGGAAGTTTGGGATCCAGGTGACCGATTCGGGCATCATCATCGTCGCCAGGAACAAACCGAAAATCAGGTCACGCCCTTTGAATTCTATCCGGCCAAAAGCGTAACCGGCTAAAATTGAGGTCACCAGCAAACCCGCCAGGGTGCCGACTGTAACGAGGACGCTGTTGATGAAATACTCCCCAAATTTTGCCGTGCTCCAGGCTTGCACAAAATTTTGAAATTGGGGAACCCTGGGAACAAGCTGGCGGTTGATCGTTTCACCCAGAGACATCAGGGAGGTTGAAATCATCCAAAAGAAGGGGAAAATAGCGACCAAAGCGCCAAAGATCAAGACGATATAAATCAGTATTCGACCAATAATCCTTCCGGCCTGACCTTTATGGCTGACGGAACGAGTCGAGACTGAACCAGAAAGGTTAGCCATAGAAAACCCTCTCTCCCATGATCTTGTTCTGCACGAGGGTCAATCCCAGGATCACGAGGAACAGGACAATCGCCTGAGACGTTGCAACGCCATACATATTTGCTTTATAGAATGAATCAAAGATCCGGATGCTTGCAGTAATCACCGAATCCTGAGCAGAGGGCACCCGAAGCACATAGATATGATTGAAAGCCTTGAAGGTGCCGATGAATGCCACTAGGGAAAGGTAAAAAGTGACAGGTGAAAGCAGGGGCATGGTGATATAACGGAACATGTGGAACCGGTTTGCCCCGTCAATCTCAGCCGCTTCATACACTTCCTGCGGAATGTTGCCGAGGCCCGCCAGGAAAATGACCGCATTGTAACCCACATAGGTCCAAATGCCAAAAAGTATGATCGTAACCAGCGCCAGACTGGGGCCTGCCAGGAAGCCCTGCAGGTTCAAACCGAGCAATTCGGATACCGGGTTGGGTTCAAACCGCCACTTCAAGGGGTCCATACCGAAAAAACCCACCACCATATTGGCGATGGATGTCTCTCTTGAACTGAAAATGATCTGGAAAACCACAGCGGTGGAAACAGTGGGCGTGATGTAGGGTAAAAAGTAGATCATTCGGAAGATCTCTTTGCCCTTGATATTCTGGAAGAGAATATAGGCCAGGACCATCCCCAGGATGATCTCGAGGGGGACAGTCCCCAGAGCATAGTAAAGCGTGATAATCAAAGAATTGAGAAAGTTCGAGTTTCCTGCGGCGATCATCCGTCCCCAGCCCGAAGTCAGCACGAATCCGCCAGCGATCAGGATCACAGACGCAAGCAGCCGGGCCGGAAAGCCGCCGGCCTTGACCGACCGAAAGGCTTTATTCCAAACATTGTAAGCTAGGACAAACAGCCCGATCCCGGCCAAGAACATCAGAAAACCGGTGAGATCTCCAAAGATGTCAAAATAATGTCCCAGTCCCACAAAGCTGCCGCGTCGAACGCGCCAGTTGAACATGCTCATGTAGAAAGAATATACGATGGGAAAAAGACCAAACAGGAAAATAATGATAAATGCCGGCAGGATGTATAGGAATCCAGTTCTTTGCTCCCGCTGCTTCAGCCACTTAATGCCTCGCTGCGGTTTCGTGGACTCCCCCAGCGGTGACGTTGTTCTTGCCAAGTTCTTCTCCTAGGAAAACCATTAAGATGTTTCAGGGACTTCGCAACTACCCCTTTATTATAAACAAGGAATCATTCAATGGCAAAGGTTTCCGAAACATTTAAGATATATTAATCACTCTTTAACCCCGGACACATACCCGAGAATGGTCGTCGGATATTCGTCCGTTACCATCAGAAAGCCCTCTCCCATCCGCACCAAACCCTCCCAATTGAACGATTCTTCGCTATCCAATTGAAGGTAAATGGGCGCAACGTCTAATAAAACGATGCCGCTTGCTGTGACCTGCATCTCAACAATTCGCTCAACCTGCTCCGCGGTCTGGTGGGTTTGGCCGATGCCATAGCTCAGAGCAATCTGGTCATCACCAGACTTGAGCTTGGTGTCGCCCGGGTAAAAATAATTGAACGCCCAAAAAGAGCCATCTTCAGCCGCTGCCGCCGCGTCCGTCACCCGGTATTCAATGCTCGGGAATTCAACCGTGCCCAGGGGAGTCAGGTCCAGATCGAAGACATGGGCAAGCGGCTCGGGGTTCACATGGATGCCGTTAGCTTCATAAAAAGTATAAACTTTTTCCCCGAAGATCACGATCGTCTCGTCCGTCAGATTGCTCAGGTCCGCTTGAGGCGGGATTTCCTGCCGCGATTCGGGATCCAGCACGATTTTAGAGCAGTCCTCCGAGACTGCGCCCCTTAAGATGTAGCCCAGCATGCCGCCGGACTGCCGGGTTTCCACCGTGACGTAAACCACATCCTGATCGAAAGCGATCGCCTCAAAACCTTCGAAGCCGCTCAAGGCCTTCGGCAGACCGGCCGTGTCAAACACAATCTGTTCAGGGTTGATGGGCGCCGCTGACACGCCGTCCAAATAAGCGCTGAGGGTGGCCTTGTCAATCGAAAACACCCTGCCCACCCCATCCACCTGGAACTGGTCGGGGAATTGGGGCAGCAGGATCAGCTGATCCCCGCACCAGGCCATCCCTGAGACCTCCGCCTGCGAGAATGCCACCGGGCCTGAGAGTGCAATCTGGGTGACGGGCTGTTCGGCAATCGTGGCAAGACTAACAGCTTCCGGCGTCTGACCGACCTGGCAGCCGGAAAGTAACATCAGTCCAATGGCGCCAATCAACAAGATAGAAAAGTTTTTGTTTTTCATCATGACCCTGACTCTCATTCTCGGCTTTTAGCCAAATGACTCACAGGCCTCAATTCAAGTCAAATACGGCTGTGACCGGGTCATGGTCGCTGAAGCGGCTTTGATAGTCAAATTCGCTGTTGATATGCAGGACATCGTATTCAACCAGCTTCTCCAGCATCTGCGCGCTGACCAGGATCTGGTCCAGGGTTTGGCTGTTGCCGTCATAGATGTAGGAATACTGCTCCTCAACGGGCAGCATATTGACCAGGTCGGTCAGAATATCACCCTGCAGCAGCTCAAGCGGGGCAGAAAACTGGAAATCGTTCAGGTCGCCCATCACGACGATGTTCGCCTCGGGGTCCACAGCCAGCATCTCTGCCACGAAGTCATGCACAACCTGGGCCTGGAGCAGGCGCTGGGTTTCTGAAGTCAGCACCGGCGGCTGTTCATCGCCAAACAAAGCCGAATCGCCGCCCTTGGAATTGAAGTGATTATTGATCACATAGAGCGTCTGGCCATTGACCTCCAAGGTCACCACCAGGGGCTTGCGGCTGTCGCCAAAGGCTGCATTGGTCGGATCAATCCGGCCGGGGTTGAGCGAAAGAGCCAGTTCCCCATCCACATCCAAAACCTCGGTAGCCGTCCGCGCGTCGCCTTCCACACCCTCTGCCAGAATGATCCCCCGGTCCAGGCGGTAGATAAAGCCCACCCGGATATTCCCGCCCGGCACGCCGCCATCCCGATTGAGTTCGGGGTCAATATCCACAAAGCCATATTCGGGGCCGCCCACGGCCAGAATGGCGTCAATAATGGCTTGATAGGTGCCGTCCGCTGAAAGCGACTGGGTGCTGGTACTGCCATCCTCATCCTGAATTTCCTGAAAGCCAATGATGTCGGGTGAAGCCATCCGATTGACGATCTGGTCGGCCAGGACCTCCGCCCGGCCCGGGTCCTTGCCGGACATATTCAGGATGTTGTAATCCGCGATCCGGATCTGCCCCGCGCCGACCGGAGCCAGCGGGCCTTCCGGTGCCAGTCCGGCCGAAGTGAAGCTCACCTTTTGGGTCGCCTGCAGTTTGTAATTGCCATAGGTGTAATCCAGCACGCCGACAATCGGGCCGTCCGCCCTGTCGCCCGTGGTCACAAAGGGGATCTGCCGCATGCCATCATCGAGGATGATGCGCTCGGGGTTGAAATCATCCGCCTGGATGACCAGGCCGCCCCGCGGCGTCATCACGCCGGCATGGGCGCCGTTATCGCCCACTACCGCGATCTCCTTATATTGGCTGGTCCCTGAAACCGCGACCGCGTCGTCCACCTGGACGCGCATCCCTTCGAGACTCTCATAAAAGTCAATCCCGTCATTCTCAGGGTCAAAGACATTCGATTGGCTGATCGAGCCATCAGCGTCATCTTCAATGACCTCCGAAGGCGGCATCCGCCCGCCCTCGCCGATGATAACCGGCTCAGGGAGTTCGTTCTCACTTGAGAGCACTTCGATGTAGGGATTTTCCAGTTGGGTGATGGTCAGTGAGGTGGACCCCACACCGCCCGGGTTCATTTCTTCCACCACAGCGTTGATCAGCACTTCATCCCCGGCCTTCACGCCGGGAACAAGCGATTTATAAACAAATATGCCTTCCGAGGTCGCCGGGTCATCATCCGGATTAGGATCTTGCATATAGAAACCATCCGCCCGAATGGCGGTCACGATCCCGTGGACGTTATAGACCGGGTGGTTCTTCAAAGGGGAGAAATGCCCGGCCCCCTGAATTTCGCTGATCTTCTCCCCTTCCGGCAGCGGCGTGGCTGGGGTCAGCCCAGCGCAACCGGCAAGGATCAAAACCGGAAGGATAAGAACGCTGAGGATTCTGGGCAATTTGGTCATGAATTCCATTCCTTCTGCTGCAATTGACTCATTTTCTGTGGTGGTGGTTTTTAGTTCAATGCGTCCATTATATCCCATCCAAAACCAGGGAGCTTGCCCGCCCCTGAATTTCAGGCCCAGGCCCCGGAGATTTGCAGTAAAATGGAGATATGGAGCTACGGATTGCAGTTGCGAAGATCAATAACGCTTTTTCGGCCAAAAGCGGTGATACCGTCGAGATCATCGAGCGGCCCAATGGCGGGCTTTCGGCCGTCCTGGCCGATGGCCAGATCAACGGCCAAAGCAACAAGGGCATCTCCACCATGGTCGGTCACCGCGTGATTGGCAACATCAGCGAAGGCGTGCGGGATGGCTCCGCTATCCGGGCCGTTTCCAGCCGGATCTACGCCGAACACAACGGGCATGTCCAGGCGGACCTGATCGTGATCAGTGCCGACATGCAATCCAACACGATCCTGGTTTCCAAGAATTCGCCCGTCCCGGTCTTCGTCGTCAGCGAAGATAAGGTGGACTGCCTCACAACGGAAAGCGAACCGATCGGCCTGCGCGCGGATAGTACGCCCGCCATCGTGGAACTGCCGATCCATCCCGGCCTGGTCGTGGTCGCCTTTTCCGATGGCATCTACCACGCCGGCCAGCAGTCCCAGCTCAGCTTTGAAATCTCAACCGCCCTCGAATCCTTCCTGGAGGAACAGGAACCCACAGCTCAGGAAATCGCCGATTTTCTGCTCAATCAGGCCATCCGCATGGATAACAACCGGCCGCAGGATGATATGAGCGTGGTCGTGATGGCCGTTTCCTACCAATCCCCGGACCAGATCCGGCGGATGAATGTGACCATGACGCTTTAACATTTTTCCTGTCCCAATTTCCCAATTTCAAATCAAGTTACGATAAAATAATCTCAGCGTCAAATGACGCGCTCTCACCATCACCTTAGGAGGAACCTATGCGTCAGAAGGTCGTGCTTGTCACCGGTGCGAACGGTGAAATTGGGCATGGACTGATCCGTTATCTCGCGGAAAACACCGAAGCCAATATCGTCGCGCTGGATGTCGTCCCTTTGGACAAATCCCTGCGTGACCTTTGCAGCAGTTATATTGTTGGGGATATCCTCGACCAGATGCTGCTTGGCCGGCTGGTCGTCGAACATGAAATCGCCACCATCTTCCATCTGGCCTCCATCCTTTCCACCAAAGCCGAATACAACCCTGAAACAGCTCACCGGATCAATGTGGAAGGGACTTTGAACCTTCTGCGGCTGGCCGTGGAACAATCCCAATGGCAGGGAACGCCGGTCAAATTCATCTATCCCAGCTCCATCGCGGCCTTCGGCATCCCCACACTCGCTGAAAAGATGAAAGCCGGGCCGGCGAAAGAAGACGAGTGGCACCACCCCACAACGATGTACGGCTGCAACAAGCTCTACTGTGAGAACCTGGGGCACTACTACGGGGCTTTTTACCGCCAACTGGCCGCGGACTGCGGCACGGCGGAGACCATCGATTTCCGCTCGATCCGCTTCCCCGGACTGATCAGCGCGGAAACGATCCCCACCGGCGGCACCAGCGACTACGGGCCGGAGATGCTGCACGCCGCGGCCCAAGGCGAACCCTATGCCTGCTTCGTCCGGCCGGACACCAAAATCCCCTTCATGGTCATGCCGGATGCTATCAAGGCCCTGGTGAGGCTGGCGGACGCCCCCCGCGAACGCATCTCGCAGATCGTCTATAATGTGACCTCTTTCTCGCTCTCCGCTCAGGATATTCACGACATCGTGATGAAAGCCTTCCCGGAGGCTCAGATTGACTTTGAAGTTGATGCCTGCCGGCAGAAGATCGTGGACACCTGGCCGGAAGAGATCGATGATTCCGCCGCCCGGCGGGATTGGGACTGGCAGCCGGACTATGACTGCGACCGGGCCTTCAACGAATACCTGATCCCGGCGATCAGAAGCCGCTATCAGAAAGTGGAAATGAAATAAGCCCAGGAACTAAAAACCGGTGGTCACACTCCGGTTTTTAATTGCTCAAATTGACCAGCCCCAACGGTTGCGATAAAATGGAACAATTAGTCCCATTTTAGCAAGGTATGGGTTTGCATGCCGATCTACGAATACCGCTGTCTGGATTGCCAAGGCGCCTTTGAACTGATCCGCCCCATCAAAGAAGCTGATGCCCATCCCACCTGCCCATTCTGCCAGGGGACGAACGTCAAACGCCAACTGTCGCTGTTCAACGCCTCCAGTGGTGGCCAATCCATCACTTCCGGCGGCGGATGCAGCGGCTGCTCTGGCGGCTCATGCAAGGCCTGTGGAGGTCAATAATGGCAAAACAATATCACCTTGGACTGATCACAGGGGGGTCCAGCGGGATCGGCCTGGCTCTGGCTAAGAAACTGGTCCAATCCGGCACGGATATCTGCATCCTCGCCCGGGATGCAGCCAAACTGGAAAACGCGAAATCGGAATTATCCAAACTCAAGAGCGTTCAAAGCCAGCAAATTTACACCCTGCAGGCTGACGTCACGGACTACGCCCAGTTGGAAAAGGTCCTGACCGATTTCGTCAGTGTGCGGGGCTGGCCGGATTTGGTGATCAACTCCGCCGGTGTGACCTACCCCGGTTATTTTCAGGAGCTGGATGTTGATATCTTCCATTGGCTGATGGAGATCAATTATTACGGCACAGTCCATGTCTTGAAAATCCTGACACCCGGGATGATCGAACAGGGATCTGGAACGATCCTGAACATCTCCTCGCAGGCCGGTTTTGTCGGCGTCTTCGGCTATTCCGGCTACAGCGCGTCCAAATATGCCGTGCGCGGTTTCAGCGATGTGATCCGCTCCGAACTCAAACCGCTGGGCATCCAGGTCTCTGTAGCCTTCCCGCCGGATACCGAAACGCCCCAGCTGGCCTTTGAAGAGCCGCTAAAGCCTTATGAGACCCGCTTCATCGCAGGGACGACCAAAGTCCAAACAGCCGATGCCGTGGCGGATGTAATCCTAAAAGCGATGGGAAAAGGAAAATACATCATCATCCCCGGTTTTGATGGAAAACTGGTCTACCGGGCGGTGAACCTGATTGGCAATCTGGTCTATCCTCTGATGGACACTATGGTCCGTACCGCCCAGAAGAAAAAAGCGAAACAGGAAGAATAAATCCTGAAGGAATTAATTATCATTTTGTTGATACGGTTTGTTCAAGCCGTATGAACAACTGCTATACCTAATACTTCCAGACTTCAACGCCCTGGACGATAATCAGCCTTCCCCCTTGGGGGGGCAAACAGTGCCGGATGAGGGGAGAAGCAAATCTTCTGCACTCAAAACTGGTGGGTTGCTGACTCACTATCTGAGGCGGGCACAGAGGCCCGCCTCTACAGTTTTTTTCGTCACTAGAGTAATACTTCATCTCACTTTCCATTAAGTCGTAGGGGTGCCCCTCCGCGGGCACCCACTTTTTTATTTCGTTACAGGGGATGACAAACTTTCTGCGAGTATACCTGGTGGGGCAGTTATTCCATCGGTCAGGCAGGGTGAGACCGCATGGCCAATGTGGGCAGCCACTATGTGAGGCAGGCCCAGAGGCCCGCCTATTACAGTTTTTGTCGTCATTAGAGTAATACTTCATTTTCCATTAAGTCGTAGGGGTGCCCCTCCGTGGGCACCCGGTGGTTATTTCGTGACAGGGGAGAACAAACTTTCTGCGAGTAAACCTGGTGGGGCAGTTATTCCATCGGTCAGGCAGAGTGAGACCGCAAGACCAATGTGAGCAGCCACTATGTGAGGCGGGCACAGAGGCCCGCTCTACAGTTTTTGTCGTCATTAGAGTAATACTTCATCTCACTTTCCATTAAGTCGTAGGGGTGCCCCTCCGTGGGCACCCGGTGATTATTTCTTGGCGGCCACTGCGGCCGCCCCACAGGGTTAAAGCCAAGCGCTTATGTTGCAATCATTCTGAATTCAGATTATCATTAGTGAAACAAATATTCGAAGAATTCCGATGACAGACAAGATCAAAACCCTCCTCAGCCGCTGGCGAACCCAGCCCACCATCGCAGAAAACGTGGTGGAATGGCGCATCCTCGCGCAAAAACCGGCTGACCTGAGGGATTACCCGCCCCAGCTCTCCCTGGAACTCAGGGCCTACCTCACTGACCGGGGAATCCCTTCCTTATACATCCATCAGGTCCTGGCCTACGAAAAGGTCCAAAACGGCGAGAATATCGCCGTGATCTCCGGCACGGCCAGCGGTAAAACCTACTGTTACAACCTGCCGGTAGTAGACAGCCTGCTGAAGCACCCCGAGGGCAAAGCGCTGTACCTCTTTCCCACCAAAGCCCTGGCGCAGGACCAGCTCGCCGGCCTGCGGGAGATGCTGCACAGCCTCAACCGCCCGGACATCAACCGGGCCAATATCTACGACGGCGATACGCCGCAACATCTCCGCTCGCTTTACCGCCAGCAATCATCCATCATCCTCACCAACCCCGACATGCTCCACACCGGCATCCTGCCGCATCACACCAGCTGGAAGGACTTCTTCACCGCCCTGCGTTTTATCGTGATCGACGAGATGCACGCCTATCGCGGCGTCTTCGGCTCGCATGTCACCAATGTGATCCGCCGGCTCAAGCGGATCAGCCGCTTCTATGGTAGCCAGCCCCAGTTCATCCTGACCTCTGCCACAATCAGCAACCCCCAGCAGCTCGCCGAAGGCCTGATCGAAAAACCCGTCAGCGTGATCGAACAGGACGGCTCGCCCCACGGCGAGCGCCATTTCCTGATCTACAACCCGCCCATCCTCGACAAAAAAACCGGCATCCGCCAAAGCTCGCTGCTGGAAGGGTCCATGCTGGCCGGTGAACTCCTGGCCGAGGATATCCAGACCATCGTCTTCGGCAAAACTCGGCGGAGCATCGAACTGATTCTGACCTATCTCCGCCAGCGGGACCCGAACGGCAATCCCAATGAGATTCGCGGCTACCGCAGCGGCTACCTCCCCCGCGAAAGGCGCGCCATCGAAGAAGGCCTGCGTCGGGGCGAAGTGAAGGGCGTGGTAGCCACCTCGGCCCTCGAACTGGGGATCGACATCGGCGGGATGGATGCCGCGGTGCTGATTGGCTATCCCGGCAGCATCGCCGCCACCCGCCAGCAGGCCGGCCGGGCCGGGCGCAAGCTCGCGCCTTCCCTCTCCGTGCTGGTCGCTTCCCCCAACGCGATGGATCAATACCTGGCGCGGCATCCCGATTACTTCTTTGGCCGTTCACCCGAACGCGCCCTGATCGCGCCCAACAATCTCCTGATCCTGCTCCAGCATATCCGCTGCGCGGCTTTTGAACTCCCCTTCCAGGTGACCGAAGGGTTCGGCGCAATCCCCGTGGAGGAGCTCCAGGCTTTCCTGGAGTTGCTGAGCAAGGGCGGCGAACTCCACCACCAGGCGGGCCGCTATTTCTGGATGGCCGACCAATACCCGGCAGCGGATATCTCCCTCCGCAATGCCACGCCCGATCAGGTCAGCCTGATCCTCAAAGGCGAACACCGCCAGGAGACCATCGGTCAGGTGGACCTGGCCAGCGCCTACTGGATGGTGCACCCGGATGCGATCTACCTGCACGAAGGGACTTCCTACCTGGTGGAAAACCTGGACCTGGAAACCGGCGTGGCTTATTTGAAGCCCGCCTATGTGGACTATTACACGCGGGCCAGCAAAGAGACCAAGGTCGAAGAGCAATCCCTGATCAAAACCGAACCCGTCACCGGCGCGCAGAAAAGCCTGGGCGAGATCCTCGTGACGAACAAGGTCGTGGGCTACAAGCGGGTCCGCTGGTTCACCCACGAGAACCTGGGCAGCGGCAAGGTGGACCTCCCCCCCAGTTTTCTAAACACGGTCGGCTATTGGATTTCAATTAATGAAGCGACCGTTGACCAGTTGAAGGATCAAATGGTATGGAACGCCGACCCGAACGATTACGGCCCGGATTGGGAGGATATCCGCCAAAAAGTGATGAACCGCGATGGCAATACCTGCCAGGTCTGCGGCGCATCGGGCAGTCAGCAGCCCCTGCATGTCCACCATATCCAGCCCTTCCGCAGTTTTGCCAGCCGGGAGACGGCCAACCAGCTGCAAAACCTGATCACCCTCTGCCCCACCTGCCACCACCTGGCGGAGACCCGCGTCCGGGTGCGCAGCGGCATGGCGGGGTTCAGCTATGTGCTCGCCAGCCTCGCTCCGCTTTTGATCATGTGCGATGGCGAGGATATTGACGTCCATTACGACCCCAACGCCACCCTGGGCGGCGGCCAGCCCACGGTGGTGCTGTTCGATAACATCCCCGGCGGCCTGGGGCTGAGCGAGACCCTCTATGACCTCCACCAGGACCTGCTGACCCAGGCCTACGAAACCGTCGCCTATTGCGAATGCGAGGATGGCTGTCCCTCCTGCGTCGGCCCGGTGGGTGAAGAAAGCTCGGGCGGCAAGCCGGAAACACTGGCATTATTGAAAGCGTTGATCGGTCATGCCTGAATGGAAATCGCTGGAAGACCAACTGAGAGCGCTGGGCGTTCAAGTGGGGAAGGACAAGCCCCTCAAGGGCAAGCGCGCCCAAAAACACCCGATTGAAAAGGTGATTTCCGGCGGATATTGGGAAATGATCTATGGGGAAGTCTTCTGCCATGAAGAGGTCTACCCCTCCGACTATATCCACGGCGCCAAGCCGCTCATGCCCAGCGACCCCATCGAAGTCCTCTGTCAATGGGCCGGAGCGCAGCAGCTCTCCCTCACAGACCTGCAAAGTTTCGTCTTTTTGGATACCGAGACCAGCGGACTGGCCGGCGGCACCGGCACCTATGCCTTTGAGGTCGGCGTAGGCCGCTTCACCGATCAGGGCTTCCGCCTGGCCCAGTTCTTCATGCGCCACCCCGGCGAAGAGCCAGCGTTGTTGGCCGGGCTGACGGCCTTCATGGACGGCATGCAAGCGGTGGTGACTTATAACGGCAAATCCTTCGATATCCCCCTGCTCAACACCCGCTACACCCTGATGGGCATGGATACCCCCTTCAAGTCCGTGGATCACTTTGACCTGCTGCCCCTGGCCCGCAGGCTCTGGAAGATCCGGTTGGAGAGCCGCACGCTGGGGAACGTGGAAAACCAGATCCTCGGCGTCGTGCGCGGCGGAGAAGAAGTGCCGGGTTATCTGATCCCGCAGATGTATTTCGATTATTTGCGCACCCAGGATGCCCGCCCGCTGGCCGGGATCTTCTACCACAATGCCATTGACATCCTCAGCCTGGCGGGGTTATTCGGCCACATGGCCTTCCTGCTGGATGATCCCCACTCTGAGCGCATCCAGCACGGCGAGGACGTTGTGGCGCTGGCCCGGTTCTTTGAATTAATGGGGGAAATTCCCGAAGCGGAAGCGCTCTATCAAAAAGCGCTCTCCACAGACCTGCCGGAAGAGGTCTATTGGGATACCGTCCAGCGTTTCTCCTTCCTGCTCAAGAGGAAAGGAGAATGGCCCGCAGCGATCGCCCTTTGGGAGCCGGCCGCCGAAAACGGCGCTCTCTACGCCTTCGAGGAAATTGCCAAATATTACGAGCACCAAATGGGGGACCTTGAAGAAGCTCATCGCTGGACCGTTGGGGCATTGACCGTCCTCAACGGACAGCATTTCCCCGCCTATGAATACCATTCCTGGCAGGAGAAACTGACCCACCGTCTGGAACGTCTGGAACGGCGTTTGGGCCGGGAAGATGGCGAATAACCTTGCCATCCGACCGGTTTTCCTATATTATTAAGCGCTCTTGTAAAATGGTATAATCGTGCTATGAACCAGGTAGAAAACTAATAATTCCTGGTTGATGAAGGAGAATTTTTTTATGTCAGGACATTCGCATTGGGCGACTATTAAACGTAAGAAAGGTGCAGCCGATGCTAAGAAGGGCAAGGTTTTTACCCGGCTGGCTCGTGAAATCGTGATCGCTGCCCGCGAGGGCGGCGGCGACCCCAGCATGAACGTTCGGCTTGGCCTGGCCATGGATAAGGCCAAAGCAGCCAACATGCCGAAAGACAGCATTGAACGCGCCATCAAACGCGGCACGGGTGACGACAAAGAAGGCGAAGCTTTTGAGGAAATCCTCTATGAAGGGTATGTCGCCAATGGCGTGGCGCTGATGATCGAATGCGTCACCGAAAACCGCAACCGGACGGTTGCTGAAATCCGTCACGTCCTTTCCCGTTCAGGCGGCGGCCTGGGCGACCCCGGCTCCGTGAGCTGGCAATTTGACCGGGTGACCTATTTCTCAATCCCCGTTGAAAGCGCTGATTTTGATACCATCTTTGAACTGGCTGTGGAAGCCGGCGCGGATGATGTCCGCGAAGATGAAGGGTTCATCGAAGTGATCGGCGCGCCTTCCAGCTTCCAGGCCATTGCCGACCAATTCAGCAAAGCCAACATCGTCCCGGACGAATCCGGCATTCGCTATATGCCCAAGCAGGAGATCAGCCTGGACACCGAGCAGACCCTCAAGGTCATGAAAACCATTGACAACCTTGAAGAGCTGGATGACGTCCAGAATATCTATTCTAATCTTGAAATTTCCGACGAAGCCGTCCAGGCCATGGAGGGCGACTAATCCGGACATGCTGGTCCTCGGTATTGACCCCGGCATTGCGATCACGGGATATGGTTTGGTGCGGACCGACCCGCGCAAGGATTATGAATGCCTGACTTATGGGGTCATCACGACCGAAGCCGGCCTTTCAGATGCCGAACGGCTGAACATCCTGTTCAATGAATTAACGCAATTGATCTTTCTCCACCAGCCTGATACCAGCGCGGTGGAGAAGTTGTTTTTCCAGAAGAACGTCAAAACGGCCATCTCTGTCGGCCAGGCGCGGGGCGTGGCGATGCTCACGCTCGCCCAGGCTCACCTGCCCATCGCGGAATACACGCCGAACGAGGTGAAACAAACCGTCTGCGGCTATGGCAGCGCAGGGAAAAGCCAGGTGCAGCGCATGGTCCAGGCCCTGCTGGGGCTGCCTGAAATCCCCAAACCAGATGATGCCGCCGACGCCCTGGCCGTGGCGATCTGCCACATCCATCACCCATCCTCCCCACCCGCCGGGATGGAGAATTGATCCCAGCTATGATCACCAGTTTTGCCAACGCCACGATAAAAGTCATCCGGAAGCTCGAACAGAAGAAGTACCGCCAGCAGAGCGGCCTCTTCTTTATCGAGGGCCTGCGGACGGTGGGCGAAGCGGTCCAGACCGGCGCGCCGATCAAAGCGCTGGTGACCGCGCCGGACCTGCTGGTCAGCGAATTTGGCCTGAGCCTGCTGGACGACCCCCATCTGAAGGACGTGGAGCGGATTGAGGTGAGCGCGGAGATCTATGAAAAGCTGGCCCATAAGGAAGGCCCCCAGGGAATCGGCGCGATCGTCAGGCAAAGCTGGCGGGACCTCGCCAGCCTTCAGGCCGCCCCCGATGATCTGTGGGTTGCGCTGGATTCCGTCGCCGACCCCGGCAACCTCGGGACGATCATGCGCACGGCGGATTCCGTCGGCGCCCGGGGGATCATCCTGCTGGGCAACGCTACCGATCCCTATGACCCGACCGCAGTCAAGGCCAGTATGGGCGCGATTTTTTCCCTGCAACTGATCAGTACCGCCTGGAAAGACTTAAAAGCCTGGCAGCAAAACCAGCAGGCCACGCTGGTGGGCACCTCCGACCACGGCGCGACCGATTACCAGCAGATCCGCTATTCCCGACCGCTGGTCCTGCTGATGGGCAGCGAACGTCATGGCCTATCCGAGGCGATGATCGCCGGATGCGACCATCTGGCCCGGATCCCGATGGCCGGACGGAGCGATTCGCTCAACCTGGCTGTGGCTACAGCCGTGATGCTCTATGAGATCTACAATCAATCCCGGAATCCGGTTAAAATAGAACCATGATCGCTTCAATCCAGGGAGAAATCACGCAAATCCTAAATAACCAGGTTGTCGTCAACCTCGACGGACTGGGGCTGTTGGTCAACGTCACCGAAGCCGCCTGCCTGAACTGCCATCTTGGGATGCAGCAGTCCTTCCACACCTATCTCGTCGTGCGGGAAGACCAACTGGCCCTTTACGGCTTTGCGACGGCGGAAGAGCGGGACCTTTTTGTCCACCTGATTGGGGTGGCCGGGATCGGGCCGAAGACCGGTCTGGCAGCGCTTTCCGCCCTTTCGCCGGAAACGGTACGCCGGGCGATCACCTCGGAACAGCCGGAAATCTTCGCCCGCGTGCCGGGCATCGGCAAGAAAACCGCCCAGAAGATCATCCTCGACCTGCAGGGCAAGATCCAGCCTTTGGAGCCATTTGAAGCCGCCAGCCGCCTGGACGATGTGGACACCGAAGTGCTGGAAGCCCTCACCGCCCTGGGTTATTCCGTGGTGGAAGCCCAGGCCGCACTCCAATCCATCGGGCGCGAAGAAAATCCGGATGTCGAAGAACGCCTGCGCAGGGCCTTGCAATACTTCAGCTAAAATGGGGTAAAATTCTCAAATCTTTGGCATTATCCTTATTTCCTATTTATCCAAGAAGTCGAAACCCGAAAAGTGCCTGAAGCCTAAGATGTAACGACCTGGGTCTGCGCCGGAGACAGGTTGGTCCGTTCTTTTGTGTTTTAATGCTATGTCTAGGTATTAAGTTAAAATTTGAGTGGATTTCTTGTTCAGATTATAATCCGGCCTGGGTAAAATAAGGCCGTTATCAACAACAAAGACTTTTGGAGCGATTTTGGCAAAAACAGTTCAGGGCAAGACCTATCAATGGCGCTTAGGCGATGCACCCATCGGCAGCGGCGATGCCGGTGAGGTCTATGCCGTCGCGTGTGTGGGCCAGCCTGAACTGTCGGGCGTCCTAAAACGGCCGGCCCATATCGCCACCGGCGGCACCATCCAGCGTCAGGCCGGTCAGATCGCCCAGGAGGGGCTGGCGCTCGCCCAGCTCGAAGGCCTGCCAGCCTGCAAAGCCCATCCCCCCCTGATCCTGGATGAGGCCCCGGCGTTCACCCAGGGCACTGCCAATTACTTCATCGTCAGCGAGACGGCCCCAGGCGAGGATATGGCAACCATGCTGGCGCGCACCCGCCTGGAAGGCATCCCCTTCCCCCGCCGGGTGATCCTGACGGTGCTGGACGCCCTCTTTGACCTCTTTGCCCGGGCGCACCGGATCGGGGTGCTCTGGAATGACGTCAAGCTCGAACACATCTATTGGGATAACGCCACCGGCGGCGTGGCTGTGATCGACTGGGGCAACGCCCAGTTCCTCGCAGAACCCAACGGTCAGCGTCGGGCGCTCCCCCGCTGGGAGGACTACCGCCAGATGGTTGATACGCTGGGCGGCTTCCTGCAGCAATCCGCGCCGGAACTTTATGAAGACCTGGGCTGGTCGGAGTTTCAGGGCGCGGAGCTGGACCTGCCGCAGATCTCCGTCCTGGCGCGCCGGATTGATTACCAGCACGAGGTGATCGCCCTGCAGGTGATGGAATATCAAGCGCTCATCCGGGTCGTGCTGAACAGCGACCCCAGCCTTGAGGGTCTCCAAAAAATCCAGAGCTACCAAAAGACCCTGCTCCGGATCGGCGCGCCCTGGGAAGCCCCGGCCGTGCTCGACTATGGCCGGCGGCTTGTGGAACAGGCGCTGGACCAGGGCGATTCGCAGGACGCCATCCGGGCCACCACGATCATTTGGGACCTCTTCGGCGAGACGCTGGACCTCTCCTGGCATCTTTTGCGGGAAGTCTTCCGCAACCCAGAGCTCCTCAGCCATGCCGAAATGGAGGCGGTGGTTCGGTCGATACTGCACGAAAATTGGGCCCAGACCCTCTGGCATCTGGCCATAATCGCCCAGGAAACCGGTCCATCCGGCTGGTGGGAGCAATTGGTCCCGGTCATCCGGCAGAAAGCCCTTGGCTCCACCACGCCCCTCCCCCTGCAAATGGCCTATTCTCTTCTGGATTGGACCCAGTCCGGCCCCTCGATCGACCCGGTGGCCAGCGCCGATCTGCACAGCACAATTGACCATTGGCGTTCAAAAGGCGCGGATTTTAAGGACAGCCCCTTTGAATATGCCCTGTTGGAAATGGCCCGCGGCCAAAACGACCTACCCCGGCGGCTTCGCACGGAGTTGAGATCCGGGTTCGCCGCAGGCGAAGATGCGATCCGGAACCTGCTGCAGGCCTGGGTGAACATGGATTGGGAAGAACTCCCCAAGGCTTTTCGCCAGGTCATCGCCTGGGACCCTGACCGCTGGGGTGTGCTCACTTCAGCCGAGGCCGTGCTTAAATTCCAGGCCTGGCTGGACCGCCTATATTCCGGTCCGGCAGATCCGCGCAACGCCGCCGATTTCCTCGCGGGCCTGATGGAAGAACGTCTGCCGCTGGAACGCCTGCTGGGCAATCCCCCCTGGCTCCAGGCCCTGCTGGAACTGCTGGCTCGAATCCGGGCCGGGGAGTACCTCGCCGATCTCCAGGCGGGGATCCAAACCTGGTGCCCCTGGCTCTCGGGTTACGAGACGATCTACGATACGCAGCCAAAGTTGGCCGCTCCCAATGCGGAATCGATCGAAAAAGTGCTGGCCCATTTCAGCCAGCATCTCAAGAATTGGTCCGATCTGGATAACGGGCTGGAAAGCGTCAGGGCCATTGCCCCTGCTTTTTACCCAGCCTGCCGGCGGCTCGCCGATGGCTTCCAGACCGTTTTCCACCTCAACGCCGACCCGGATGAGATCAAAGGCGATTGTGCAGCAGCGGACCACCCCGCCCTGGCGGAGGGCTGCGCCGTCCTCCAGGCCCTGATCGGCTGGCGGGAAGCGCTCAGGGGGCAGGATTACGACCTGGCCCTTGAGGCGCTCAGCAGCGAGTCCCACCCCGGCTGGCGGATTTTGGAACACGCCCAGACGGTGACCCGGGATTGGATCACAGCTGTTCAGCCCTGCCTGGATGCCATCTCCGCCCAGAAGGCCCAGGTCTGCCCTGGCAAGCAACCAGATTTGCAGGCCGTGCAGGATAGCTTGGCCGCAATGATCCACCAATGGGACCGGGTTTACACCACCCGGCCGCACCAATCCCTGCTCGAATCCCTTGAGGCGGAAAGCGACACGCTGCAAAAAAGCTTCTACGCCTGGCGGAATGGACTGGACCACGACCCGGACCCGATCACCCATTTGCTTTACCACAACAACCTGGAGCAGATCCGCGCCATCTCAGACACCTTCCTGAAATTGGCCCAGCGCACCCGCCAAGCCAGGTTGAGCCACAGCAATCTGGAAGGGGATGACACCCTGCCCTATGCCAAACAGGTCCAGGCGGGCGAAAGCCTGCTGGATCACCTCGCAGCCATCGAAGAACTTCTGGTTCCGGATGAAACAGCCCGCCGCTTCCCGACCTGGCAATCCACTTTTCACGCCATCACCAGCCTGCATGCCCTGGCGGAACAGCGGGAGGCCATCCTCGAAATGGATAATACGCACCCGCTCTATGCCTGGCTAATACAATCCACCCTTGCACGGGATATCTAAAAACTATTGAATTGGAAAATGACCATGGAAACCCTCTCCCTTGGACCCAATAAAGCAATGCAACTGACCGAACCGCTGGATACCTGGCTTTCGGCCGGCCTGCGGGACTTCGCCGTCCCGGAAGCAGTCGGCTCTTCTGCCCGGGTTTTCAGTCTGAACTACGCGCCTCTTGCGGGCGACTACGCGAATCGTCCTGCAATCAAGGTGATGCGACCCGATAAGACCCAGTATGCTCTGCCCCTCTTCCGAACCGAGATCCAAATTCTCGACCGGCTGAAGGATGTGCCGGGCATCACGCCCATGCTGGGGCTGGGCTATCTCAAACCGATCGAATCCCATTGGCCGGACGAGATCGCGCCGATGACCACCTCCCTGCAGCAGGCAGCCTCAGCCGCCGAACTGGCCGGCACATTTGACCTCTTCCCAGCCGACGAGAGCGAAGCGATGCTGGCGGAACTCGATGAACGCACGGCAGAAGGTTGGCTGGCCGCCATCATCCTGCCCCGCCGCTGGGAGGATAACCTCTACATGCGGGCAGACGCCGGTTATACCCGCGGTGAATTCCACCGCAGCTACCCCGTAATCGAAGCGCTGCAGGCCAGCATTCAGATCTGCGGGATTCTTGAGGCCGCCCACGAAAACAACGTGATCTACCTCGACCACAAGGTCCTGCATTACTACTGGAACGAACCCCGTCAGCAGGTTTTTGCGCTGGATTGGAATATCGGCCGCCTGATCAACAACGGCAACTCGGAAGAAGTCTACGCCTTTGACGTGCTCCAGTTCAGCGCCCGCGCCCTGCATCACCTGCTGACCGGCCGCCAGGCGCCCGGCTCAGTCAAAGTCGGCCCCAACCGGCCGGAAGAAATCCAGAACGCACCGGAAAAATATGAGCCGATCTGGACCTATGACGACCAGAAACGTCTGAGCGAGGATGAACTGAACGTTCTGGGTGATGCCATCCAGGGTAAATACCAGACCCCGTCCGCGTTGGCGGAAGATCTGCAATCCCTGTATAATCAACGGCAATCACAAAGTTAGCTTTGCGGTGAAAGGAATCTTATGCTGAAAGACCTCATCCAACGGGCAAGGACCGTTCTGGATCAACCCCATCCACCGGAGCAGGAACTGGTGGAAGTTGAAAACGCGTTAAGCGCTTTCCTGGAAGCTTTAGCCACCGAACGCATCGCCGAACCCGTCGACTTCACCGAACTCGAGCACGCCAACCGCCTGCTGCGGGAAATCCGGCGGGAGCGCTCCCGCCGCCTGGCCGAGCTGCAACATCAGGAACAAAAAGAGCAGCCCGCCCCGCCCAAAGGTGCGCCGACCAGCTCATCGCAGGCCGCGCTCAATATCTCGCCCCAGTTCGGCGATGATGACACTTACGATCCCCTCCGCAAATTCCTCAGCTCCAGCCACGACCCGGAAGCCGAAGCCGTCATGGACTCGGCCGAAGAGGCTTTTTACGCCGGCAATTACCAGAAGGCCATCCCACTCTACGAGAATGTGCTCCAGATCGAGCCGGGCTGGTCCCGCGCCAAGGAACACCGCGACGAAGCGGAAGAATTCCTGCGGACCGGGAACATCCCTTCCGTCGCCCTGCCGCCGGACGCCGGCAAGGCCTACGGCAAAGCGCAATCGGCGGCCCGTGTTTTCCGCTATCAGACCGCGCTCGACTACCTCGAAGAAGCCTTCACCAGCCTGCAGGAAGCTGGGATCAACCGCTGGCGGGAGGGGGAAGACCTGCGCCAGGACCTTGAGAACCAGATGCAGGCCCACGATGTCTATGAAGAGGGGCTGGCCCTGCTCCGCCAGGGTGATCTCCAAGGCGGCCTAGCCAAAGTGCAGACCGCAGCCAGCGCGGTTGCCCTGCCCGAATATGTGGACAAAGCCAGTGAGATCCGCAGTGATATTTCTGCGCTGGACGAGATCGCTGATGTGATGAACCTCAGCGGCAACATCCCGCCCGAAAAACTGGCGGAAGCCCGAACCAAACTGGACCGTCTTTCGATTAAATACGGCGAGATCCCCCAGATCTCCCGCCTGCGCAACCGGATGGACATCGTCCTGCCGGCCGTAACCGCCTCATTGCTGGATAAGATCAACCGGCTCAAGCGCCAGGGCGATGCGGCCACAACGCTCAAAACGGCCAAAACAGCCTATGATGGCGCAGTTGAGGCCCTGGCAACCCTGCAGGTCCTCACGCCGGACACCCCCCAGGGCAAAGCTCTCCAGGCGGAAGCCCAGGAAGCCCAGCATGAGGTGGAAACACAGGAAGAAAGCCTCAGGCGCGCCGTGCAGGCTTTGAACACCGAAAGCCGCTTCTTTCCCCGCAATGCCTACCTGATCAGCAAAGCCGTGCGCTCCCGCTTCCCGGAAGATCCGGAAGTGCTGGACCTCAAACGCCGGCTGCGCTGGTATTACGTGACCCTCTATGGCGGCGGCGGGATTGCAGGCATCCTGCTGATCCTCGCCCTGTGGTTCGGCGGCCGCGGAATCACCACGGCCGTGCATAACCGGAATTTGGCGCTGACCCCGTCCCCCACCGTGACGGCAACCATCACCCAGACGCCGACGATCACCCCCACGCCAACGATCACCCCCACGCCTACGCCGGATAGGACGGCCACCCCGCAGTACACGCCCACCTCCACCCCGGTGATCACCGGGACCATGAAGCGCACCGTCTGGGTGCGTGAGGGCTGCTATGAGGATGAAGTTGCCAAGAGCCGCATCCCTGAAGGCGCTGTGGTCACGCTGATCTCGATCCCCGAGCGGGTCTTTGATAACCTGAACCGGGAATGCGTCCTGGTGGAATATCGCACGGAAGATGCTTCAGCCGTGGGCTACGTCCTGCTGATAGATATGACCATCCCCTGAACAATAAATTTTAAACTTAAAAGGGCTGGGATCTGATGTCCCAGCCCGTGCAAGCAATCAAATTAACCCGGTGAAGGTCTTCTTCAATCATTCCAACGGGATGTTGAAGAAGGCGTCCAGCACGATTTCCTCATGCCACTCTGTTGGCGATGGCGCCAGCCCCAGGATATCCCCCGCAGTATGCACCCGTCCCCGCCCAAGGCTCACAACGGCCAAATGGAGCATGTCCGGCAACCCCAGCAGGGATTCGGGGATCTCAAGTTCAATAGTGGTCGGCTCGCCCAAAACTAGCGCTGCGCCGCCCGTATAGAACGCCAGTTCCCAGGCCTCGCCCTCCCAATAGTAAAAGTCAAAATGGCCAGAGACGGTTCCCTTGCGGTCATCTGGGGTGATGGCCAGCAGATACTCCGGTTTATAAGGATCCGCGACCGTGATCGGATGCTTATCCACGTCACTATCTGCGCCCTGCCCGTCGCCTGTGGTATCGAAATAAAATGCATAGGTCCCCCAGGGGGTAGCCTCGGGGTTTCCCGCCACTGTCAGTCCCAGGTAGAGCGAACCATCCAGCCTTTTCACATAAAGGTCCAGCAAATCCAGATGGTCAAAATCCAGATTATCGCCAGCCTCATCGCGAACCAGTGGGCTGCCGTAAGCCGCATCAATCGCCCCATCCACGACCTCCGGGGAATAGGTGTAGTCATGCGAGAGGAAGTCAATCGCCGAGGTCACCTCGTTGTTATTCATGAAGTCAAAGAAGGTTGCATTCTCCCAATGCGAGCCCTGCCCCCAGCGGGTGGAACAGGGCGTTGAAACCCAGGCCGGCTCCCAATAAACCACGCCCAGCCCGCCGTTGCTGATCAGAGTCTGGGTCAGGTCAATCATGAACTGGCGCTGCCCCGCAATGCTGATCGGATAGGCGCCGATGCCCTGGTAGAGGATATTGTCGGCCGTCTCATCCACCGCCTCCAGCGTCCAGGGGTAAGCGGTCTCAACAATCATGACCTCTTTATCAAAAGTTTCCCGCAGGGTCGTGGTCATCCCGCCCACATCAGCCAGGGAGAACTCGCTCCATTGTGGGTAATACGAAAGCCCAATCACATCAAAATCCGTGATCCCGGCGGCCGTCGCCTCACGGAACCACCAACCGGCGTTTTCCGGTTGAGCCACGTGCAGGACGATCCTGATCGAAAGGCCGGTTTCGGCGGAAATATCCCGCACGGCCTGAATACCCGCGTTGAACAAACGGGCGTCCCGCGGCCAATCGAGGGTGGTGATGTCCTTGACCATCCCGGCATTGGTCTCATTGCCGACCTGAACGAACTCGGGCATCAGCCCCGCCTGATAAAGGATGTTCAAGGTGTCATAGGTATACTGGTAAAGCGTTTCGGGCAGGTCCGCCTCTGGGATATCCGCCCACAACTCCGGGACATCCTGATTGCCGGGGTCCGCCCAGTTATCGGAATAATGGAAGTCCAGCAGGGTCGCCATCCCGGCTTCCTTGGCCCGCGTGAAGGTCCGGATCACATCCGGGACGGTGCTGTAAGCCGTCCAATCGGGGTCAATCCAGAGCCGTGCCCGGATCAGGTTCGCGCCGTGTTCGCTGAACAGCTCATAGGCATCCACCAACTCGCCGCCCTCGCGATACTCTGCTCCGCAGTCATCCACCTCGTTCACGTACGAGAGGTCCACACCAAAGTAAAAATCCGCATCCGGCGGCACGAACAAGGGTGCGGGCGTCCCCGTGGGTGCGGCGGTCGGCGTGGCGGCGCCTTGCGTTTCAAAGACTTGCCCGTCTACCGGACGGCACCCCGCCAAAACCAAGCCCGCCAGGATCGAGATGACCCTGGCGGCCTGAAACCAACGAATTTTCATGGACTATCCTTTGACAGCCCCCTGAGTCAGCCCGCCCACAATCTGATCCTGCAGGATCAGGTAGATGACCATGATCGGCAGCGCGCCGATCAACGCGCCGGCGGAGAAAACGCCCCACCGCTGATCGAACTGCGCCCCAGCGAAGATCTGCAAACCAACCATCAAAGTGTATTGCTCGCTGGTCTTCAATAAAACCCGGGCCAGGATGAATTCACCATAGGTGCTGATGTAATTGATGATCGCAATCACGATCAGGATCGGCCGCAGCAAAGGCAGGATCAGCTTGGTAAAGATCTGCCAGCTGGTTGCGCCCTCTACCATGGCCGATTCATCAATATCGCGGGGAACCGTGTCCATATACCCCTTCATCAGCCAAATGTTCAATCCCATTGCGCCGCCGAGATAAACCAGGATCAACCCGGCGTGGGTGTTGAGGCCGATGAACGGAATGACATCATCGATCTGAGAGATCATCAGGAAGGTCGCCACCAAAGCTAACAGAGTGGGAAAGACCTGGATCAACAAAATGGCTCTGAGCATTGTCTTGCGGCCCTTAAAGCGGAACCGAGAGAAAGCATAGGCTGCAACGGTTGTGATTGTCAGGGATAAAACGGACGTGATGCCTGCAATCTTGATGGAATTGAAAAACCAACGCCAGAAGGGGAAATCACCCGAGGCCGCCAGCTGCTGGTAATTGCCAAAGCCGAGATGGGCTGGGATCAGGGTCTGGGTTGCGAGCGATCCCGTGGGGTTAAAGGAGGCCGAAATCACCCAGAGGATGGGAAAGATTGAGAAAATGATCAGGACGAAGGCCACGATCAGGCGGACCCCGATGCTGATCTTGCGCCGAGCGCTTTGGGACTTGAAAGGTTTCTGTTTCTTATCCATCTCAGACATTTTCACTGACCTCCTCCCACATCTTGGTGTAATTGAACTGGATGAGGGTGATCGTACCAACGATAAAGAAGATCACGATTGTGATCGCAGCTGCAAAGCCATAGTCCACACCCCGGCTGGCGGAGAATGCCAGGTTATAGACATAACTGATCAAAATATCCGTATGCCCGGCGGGCGTTGGCGTATTGGCCATCGGCGGACCGCCGCCATTAAAGATGTAGATCAGGTTGAAGTTGTTGAAGTTGAACACAAACGACGATATCAGCAAGGGCCCCACGGCTACAAGCAAAAGCGGGAAAGTGATCTTCCAAAACTTCTGCCAGCCATTAGCGCCATCCACCTGAGCGGCGTCATAGTACTCATCGGGTATGGATTGCAAGGCGCCGCTGCTGATCAACATAAAGTAGGGGTAACTCAACCAGAGGTTGATGATGATCACGGCCACCTTGGCCCACCACTGATCCGTGAACCAGGGCGGCGCCCAGCCAATCAGGTTCTCCAGCACCCGAGAGATCACGCCCAGCTCCGGGTTGAGCATCCCGCGCCAGACCAAAATCGTGAGCAGGGCCGGCACGGTATAGGGAACGATCAACAATGAGCGGATCAATTTCTTCAGGGGAAAACCAGGGTCATTGAACAGGACCGCAATCAGCAGGCCAAGGGCAAAGTTCAACACCAGACTGATCCCGGCAAAGCTGAAGTTCCAGACAATGATTCGTACCAACGGCCCGCGCAAGGCAGGGCTGACGAAGAAGCGTTTGAAGTTCTCCAGGCCGATGTTGGCAATAAAGCCCGGTTTCAATACCTCGCCCGTGGGTGAGGAAAAAGTGCCGCGCAGGTTGGAATAGACCGTTCCATCCTCCTGGTCGATCATCACATCCCTCTCAGGATCATACACATACTTTTGGACCAGTTCAGCCGCCTCTTGCGGCGATCGGACCTGGATCGTTTTGTCTTCCTGACCAAAAAGGATATTTGAAAGGTTCGGGTCGGTCGCCGCGAGGATGGAGTTCAACCTTTGATAACCTTCAATTGTCACGGGAATGCCATCGGCATCCAGTTCGCCGATCCCGGCCTGCCCTGGCACGGGCTGGGCGATCAACTCACCTTCTGTCGCCAGGTAAGGTTGGCCTTCGGCGTCAATCAACCAGAGGGCATAGTCACCCGAATCGGATTTGAATGCCGTCCAGGAATAGGCTTTGCTATCTTCCGGCAGGTACTTGATCTCCAAAATATGTTGAATGGCCAGCTCTTCGGTGATCAGGTGGCCTTCACCATAGTTCGTAAAAGAAACCCAAACCGTAAACAGGATGGGATAAATCGTGAACAGAGCCATCAACACCAGGCCGGCCACCATCCAGCGCAGGGGATAAGCCTTCTTAACCAATAAAATAATATTCACGGCCAGGGCGATCGCGAAAAAAGCCGCAGCCAGCGGAGTATATCCCAAGGATACAAATTGGCTGATGACCCAGCCAACCGCTGCATCCCCAACCAACAGCAGAATAATTATTATCAACTGAGATGATACCGTCTTAGGTAAAAAAGCCGGTTTTTTCCGATTTCCCAAAGGGGTACTAGATGCCATACCACCGCCTCCTCAATATGAAATCGTGCCGAGATATAAAATGAAGGCCGGGATAAACCCGGCCTTCATTATCAATTTGCAATGTTATTCAACTGTGAATTCGACGAGATGTGTTTCTGGATCGTAGACAAATGTCACGGTGCCATCGGCTGCCAAACTCAAAGTGTAGTTCGGGCCATCCTGTTCGCCGTTGGAGCCATAGTTCACGCCCCAGTCGCCATCGAGAGCAACCTTGAATTCGTAATCGCCGGCGGGCAGGTCAACGGTCAGAGTGTACATGCCGTCATCGCCTTCGGTCATGCCGGTGGCTTCACAGGCCGGATCCCAGTCGGCGCCGCAGCCAGCCAGAGACTGGTAGGAGCCGGGCAGGTTAACCATGCCAACCAGAGCGCCCTTGATCAGGTCGCGGATCTGGGTCGAGGCGTCAACCATCGATTCTTCGGGGGTCAGATCGCCGGTCAGCGCCAGGGTAATGCCGTTATTCCAGGCGCTCCAGACGGAACCCATTTCAGGAATGTTGGGCATCGGGATGGCATTGGCGCCAGCCTGACCCATCGCCTTCAGGTCCTCATCGTCAGTCATCGCCAGAACGGATGAGTAAGCGGAGGGGCGGTTGCCGGTGATGTAAAGTTCTTCCATCACAGAATCGGTGGCGATAAATTCGGTCAGGAAAGCCTGAGCCAAGAGGACGTTCTCACTAAAGGGGTTGATCAGGAAGCCCTGAACGCCCAGGAAGGGAGCGCCTTCATCGGGGAAGAAGGGAGCCACAGCATAGTTGACTCCACTGGCCCGGATGCGATCCAAAGCCCAGGGGCCGGCCATCAGGAAGGGGATATCGCCGGATTCGAACATGGCATGAGCCGTCTCATAATCTGTGGTTTCGGGCATCAGCCCGGCATTCACAGCATCAACCATCCACTGCACAGCCGCAATTTCGCCTTCACTATCCAAACCGATGTCATCGGGGTTCCAGGCGCCGTTCTCATCCTTGCCAAAGACATAACCGCCGAAAGCAGTTTGAATCGGGAAGGAATTATAGCCCGGATCGCCGCCAATGGCGATGGCGTATTGGACAAGGCCTTCATCCTGCAATTGCTGGCCGATTTCGAGAACTTCAGCCCAGGTTGTGGGGGGTTCGGGAACGAGGTCCGTGTTGTAGAAGAAACCGAGGTTTTCTGTGGCGTAGGGCATACCATAGAGGTTGCCATCAGTGTAGGTGAAGGCTTCCAAGGCGGAGCTCTCAAAATCGGCGGCTTTTTCGCCCAGATCAATGGGGGCAGCCAAACCGCTGTCGACCAGAGAGCCCAACCAGTCGTGCACACCGATGTAGATATCGGGGCCTTCACCAGCGGGGATCGCAATGATCACCTGGGAACGAATATCCTGAACAACGCCCAGGTCTTCAACAACCAGCTCAACGTTGTATTCATTCAGGAATTCTTCTGCCAGACCCTGGAGGATCGGCGTCCGGGTGTCATCTGCCCAGATCCTCAAGGTCGCAACAGGTTCAACGACCGCTTCTGTCGGCTCTTCGGTCACCACCGCTTCGGTCGCTGGGGGTTGCGTTTCAACGACCTCGGTAGGAGTGGCGCCTTGGCAGGCCGTCAAGCCCATGACCAGCACAAGGGCTAACGCGAAGGTAGTATACAATATTTTCTTCATCCTTTGTCTCCTTTTATTGAGATAGACTGATAAACAAGCTTAAAAACCTTCTGTGGGGGATAGTGAATCACCAAAATATAAACGAGAAGTCCCTCCTTCAAACTATCCAACCTTTATATGGCAAATGATCAACTCGTGTTGACATCACATGCGTCCAAGATTATAAATAATCCACTAGTAAAAGTCAAGCACAGACGGTATACCACGGACGGTATAGATCCTCCACGGGTGCTCTTATAGGGATTAAACTACCAATGAGACGTTTTGTCAACTTTAACGACAATTGGCTGTTCGCGCCGGACCTGATCGGTCCTGAAATTCCCGATTCAGCCTTCAAGCCCGTCACGCTCCCCCACAGCAACCAGATTTTCGACCATGCGGCGAATGTGGATAACCAGGATTATCAGTTCCTCTCAACCTATCGCAAACATTTTAAGCTCACCCTTCCCAATAGCCATTCCCAGGCTCTGCTCGAGTTTGAGGGGATCATGCTGGCGAGTTCGGTATTGCTGAACGGCGAACAGATCGCTGAAAACCTGGGCGGCTTCCAGCCTTTCACCCTCGACCTGACATCCCTGCTGCAGAATGGCGAAAACACCCTGACGGTGTATGTGGATTCCAGGGAGCGCAAAGACATCCCGCCCTATGGGCATTTGGTGGACTACCTCACCTTTGGCGGTATTTACCGTGAAGCCTCTCTAAAGATCGTGGACAGCGTCCATATTCAAGACATCTTCATCCGGACGGAGGATAACCTCAGTTCGCCCAAAGCGCTCTGCCAGGTGAGCCTGAGCCAGGCTGAACCCGGCCTTTCGGTCAGCGCTTCTCTTCTGGATTCGGGCGGCCATGTGTTGAAAACCTTGCAAAGCGAGGCCGATGACTCCGAGGTCGAACTGGTTTTTGACGACCTGCCCGGTGTGCGGCTCTGGTCGCTCGACCACCCCAGGCTTTACACCCTGCAGGTCTCCCTCCACCGCAATGGGGAGCTGATTGACTCGGATTCCGCCCGTTTCGGTTTTAGAAGCGCAGAATTCATGCCCGATGGCGGCTTCTACCTCAACGGGGAAAGGGTCAAGCTCTTTGGCCTGAACCGCCATCAGTCCTACCCCTATATCGGCGCGGCCGCCCCGGCCCGCTTGCAGCGGCTGGATGCCGATATTCTCAAATTCAACCTGGCCTGCAACATCGTCCGCACCTCGCACTACCCTCAATCCCGCCATTTTCTGGACCGCTGTGACGAAATCGGCCTGCTGGTCTTTGAAGAGATCGCCGGCTGGCAGCACATCGGCGACGAAAAGTGGCAGAGACTGGTCCTGAATGACCTGAAAGCCATGATCGAGCGGGACCGCAACCGTCCGGCGATCATCCTCTGGGGGGTGCGGGTGAACGAATCGCCGGATAACGACCCCTTCTATCAAAAGACCAATGCCCTCGCCCACCAGTTGGAACCCTCCCGCCAGACCGGCGGCGTCCGCTGTTTCCTGGGCAGCAAGCTATTGGAAGACGTTTACACCTACAACGACTTCTCCAACACCGTCATTGACCCACCCGTGACGCCCTACCTGATCACGGAATTTGCCGGGCACATGTTCCCCACCAAGATCTGGGACCATGAGGAGCGTCTGATCGACCATGCCCTGCTGCATGCCCGCATCCAGGATGGACAGCTGGGCAACCCCCGAATCGCAGGCGCGATCGGCTGGTGCGCTTTTGACTATGCCACCCATAAGGAATTCGGCTCGGGAGACCGGATCTGCTATCACGGCGTGATGGATATCTACCGCCTGCCCAAATGGGCCGCCTACTTCTATCAAAGCCAGCAAGCCCCGGAACGGAAAATCGTCCTGCAGCCCGCCACCCACTGGACCATGGGAGACCGTTCCGGCGGCGGCAACGACCCGCTGACGGTCTTCAGCAACTGCGACCAAGTTGAAGCCATCATCGGTGAAAGCCATCTGGGGCGGGTTAACCCGGATTCAAAACACTACCCCCACCTCGCACATCCCCCCTTCACCCTGCCCATCCCCGAGAAATACAGCGCCTGGGGGCAATCAGAATTTTATGATCTGCAATTGGTCGGCTATCTCAACGGCGAAAAGGTGGCCGAACATTGGGTGGCCAGCCGGCAGCTGCCCACCCGTCTGGAACTGGCAACCGACACCGACCAGCTCAGCGCCGACGGGACGGATATGACCCGCCTGATCGTGCGGATCACCGACGCCTATGGCAATCCCCTGCCCTATGCCGCCAGCGTGATTCACTTCGAAGTGGAAGGCCCCGCTGACCTGATCGGTCAAAACCCCTTCCCCCTGATCGGCGGCCAGGCGGCGCTGCTGCTAAAAGCCCGTCAGGAACCCGGCGAGGTCCACATCAAAGCCCGGTGCGCGGGCTTGAACGAAGCTAAAATCCAAATGCACATTCAGAAGCCCTCCCCAGATTAATTTCTTTCGATCAATCAATATTTAAAAAGTTCAGCCGAATCAATCCTGCCATCTATCAGCACTCCTTTGTTCGCAGGAAGCTTTTATGACCCAGGAAGCCAAGATCATCACCCAAAAGGACGTCGCAAAATATGCGGGCGTTTCGCGCAGCGTTGTCTCCTATGTCCTCAATGATGGCCCGCGCATTGTGGCCCCGGAGACCCGCAAGAGGGTGCTGAAAGCCATCGAAAAGCTGGGCTACCATCCCAACAAAAATGCCCAGCGCCTGAAACTGGGCGCCTGCTCCGCCCAATGCTGCCTGGGAATCATCGCGGGGGGCAAAAGTTTCAATGTTTTGGAACGGTCCTACTACAATTCGATCCTGTCGGGCTTATTTGAGGAGGCTCACCGCCTGGGGCAGGCGGTCCGCTTTTTCAGCTTCTTTGAAGCGCTGACCGATCCGGTATTCTTTAATAAGAATATCCACCCGGATGAAATCTCCTCCCTGATCTTGATCCTCCCCACCATGATCGAACCCGCGCCGGACTATGAACGGATCCTGGACCAAATTGCCAAAAGGATCAAGAATGTGGTTTGCGTGGAGGAGACTATCAAAGGCTGGCCGACCGTGATCTTCGACCGGGCGCTGGCTGCCCAGCAGGCGGTGGAGCACCTGATCCACCTGGGCCACCAGCACATCGCCCACCTTGGCATTCGGGACGCCCGGCTGACGGGTTATCAGCAGACCCTCGAAAAGCACGGGCTGCACTATGACGAATCACTCGTCGCAATCCCCAACCCTTCCAAGATCCTGGTATCCTCCTATGAATTGACCCTTCAATTCCTGGAGCATAGTCCCCGGCCCACAGCCCTTTTCGCGGCCAGCGATGAGATCGCCATCAGCGCCATGGCCGCCCTGCATGACCAGGGCATCTCCGTCCCGCGTGAGATGGCCATCACCTCCATTGATAATATCGACCTGGCCAGCATGGTCCGCCCCAGCCTGACCACAGTGGACGTGCCCAAGCGCCGGATGGCCTCCTTTGCGATGCAGATCCTGATGATGAAACAGAAGTTCAATGACACCCAAAATGCGTCGATTGTCCTGCCGACGGAGTTGATCGTCCGCGAATCCTGCGGCGCAAATTTATAAGCTACACGAAGCCCATGCTGGCGGCCGTCCGCTCGCTGCCTTCATTCCCCCTATTCCCCATACCTTCAATCCAGCGTCTTCGTCCAGAGTACGCCCTGACACATTTCAAGGGGGTTCAGCGCCGCATACAAGCTGTTCGCCGCGTCATTCTTGGCGTCAGAGGCGAGACAGGCCAGGTTCAGCCCCATTTTTTGCATTTCGCTGAAACTTCGCAAGGCTATGGCCTGCGCAAGGCCCAGCCGTCAAAAAGCCGGATGGGTCCCCAACGGGGCAATTTCTCCCAACCCGGTTTCGGGATAGGGCCAAACCAAAGCGGTCGCCGCGTATTCCCCGGTGGGCGAGAGCGCCAGCAGGCCCAGCCGGGGATCATAATGCAGCGCGGAACTCTTCCCTCAATACCAGGCCTCATCCAGGGTCGCATCCCAAATCCTGTTTTCCAGGGTCCCCCTCGCCCCAGAATTGCCCTCCTCTGCCACCGAACTGAAGCGGAATCCAGAGGGCAGGGCCGCCTCCGGATAGCTGCGATTCAAATCGTAGATTCGCAGCTCTTCAACAATCCGCTGGGATTGGTATCCCCGCTGGCGGAAAACGCTCTGACGCCGGACATCCCAATCAAAAGCCAAAACCGAGACCTCCCCTTTTTCGTTAGCCCAGTTTTCCTCCGTCCAGCCCAGCAAGCCATCCAGCAAAGCAGGGTCGTTTTCCAATGTTTGAGGGTGGATCAACCGCTTTCCCCGGATGAGGGCGCCCGTCAGCTGCCGGTCTTCATTTTGTCAGAGCCGGACCCTCTCCGTTAAATAGGTTTTCGGTTCCAGGTGGCGCGAACCCATATTCCAGTTCTCGGCCAGGGCCAAGCGCCAATGCCGAGGGCGGTGATCGCGGGAGGCGCTTTCCATCAGCAGGGCGCAGATCTCATCAAATTCCCGCCGGGTATGCTTATAGGGCAATGATGGGAAAGTCAAGTGGGCGCTTCAATCCCGCTGAAAATACTGGTCAAGTTCTGCCCGCAACAGCTGCTTTTCAGCTTCGCCAAGGAAGGAGGCTTCAATGGCATTCCGGCTGATCTGGTGCAGGTCAGCCAGAGACAGGTCCAGCCCCGCCTGGGTCGCGAGGAAATTTTCGTTCAGATACCCGCCAAAATAGGCCGGGTCATCGGAATTGATCGTCACCCGCACGCCCAGGTCTAAAAGCTGTTTGAGATTGTGCTGCCCCATCTCCTCAAACACGCAAAGCTTAAGATTGGAGAGCGGGCAGACGGTGAGCGCGATCTGATTCTCAACCAGGTAATCGATCAATTCGGGGTCTTCAATTGACCGCACCCCGTGGTCAATCCGCTGGACCCCCAGCAGCCTGATTGCCTCCCAGACGTATTCCGCCGGGCCTTCCTCACCCGCATGCGCCACAATCCGATAGCTCTGGTCTTTCGCCTGTTTAAAGACCTCCGTGAAAAGTGAGGGCGGCCGGCCCTGTTCGGATGAATCCAGGCCCACACCCAGGATCTTTTCCCGGTAAGGGTAAGCGTCCTCGAGCGTTTTCAGCGCGGCTTCCGGGCTGAGGTGCCGCAGGAAGCAGAGGATCAATTCCGAAGTGATCCCCATTTGCCGTTCAGCATCCTCCCGGGCCCGGGTCAGCCCCTGGATCACCACTTCAAAAGGAATCCCGCGCTCGGTATGGGTCTGGGGATCGAAAAATATCTCCGCATGACGCACGTTTTGCTCACTGGCTTTTTTCAGGTAAGCCCACATCAGGTCATAAAAATCCTGCTCCGCCACGAGCACCTGCGCCCCCTGGTAATAAATATCCAGAAAGGACTGCAGGTTGGTGAAGTGATAGGCCTCCCGGACTTTCTGCACGGACTTGAAAGGCAGGTCCATCCGGTTGCGCTGAGCCAGGGCAAACATCAGCTCGGGTTCCAGCGTGCCCTCAATATGGAGATGGAGTTCCACTTTGGGCATTTGTTGGATAAATTGTTGTAGCGTCATAGTTTCCTTTGGCTTGAGGATGAGGTGAGTGGATTTCCGAATTGCAAAAGAGGAACTTTTATTTAATAGGGCTGCTGAGGTGAGCGGAAAATGGTTTTCCTTTTCCCTATATTTCTCCCTATTCTATATCATTTTTATGCTATTTTCAAAAATGAGATAATAAGTCGAACTGCCATTGAAGCTGATTGCGTAACCACGCCCAAGGCACCTTCCAACAGCAGCGTAAATAAAAATTAGGTGTCCTATTTCTTCGTGGAAAATCTTATATCCACCCCAACAGCAATCGCGGCGCCCAGAAATGGCGCGGTCAGACACAGCCACAGGTCATCCAGCTGATGGGCAGCGAGCGCAGGCGCCAAAGACCGGGCCGGGTTCATGGAAGCGCCGGTGGCAAAGAATACCAATGCAAAAGGACCGATAAATTCTGCCCATAAGGCGCGTTTTGTCCTCGCCTGGATTCTCTTTTTCAAGCTCACCCAGAACAATAGGTTCTGTCCCTTAAGTCTAATGGACGGGAAATTCAGTCAAATACCATTCAAGCATATTTCTGTTTTGAAGTTAAATCAGCATTCCCATTGATCTATGGCAAACGCAAATAATCGCCTTGTCTCTTCAGCATAAACGCATCAATGGGATAAATTTTTTTCGTGAACTCAAGAACGAATCAGGTCAATTCCAGCTTCGGCCGGTACTGGATCGCCTCGGCCAGGTGCACCTGCGTGATGGCTTCCACCCCAGCCAGGTCCGCAATCGTCCGGGACAGCTTGAGGACCCGGTGATAGGCGCGGGCGGTCAGCTGGAGCTGACGCATCGCCGTTTTCATCAGGGTCTGGCAGTCCTCATCCAGGACGCAGTATTGCCGGATTTGCGCCGGGCGCATATCGGCATTGCTGGCGATCTCCGTCCCGGCAAAGCGTTCCCGCTGACGCGCCCGCGCCGCTTCCACCCGGGCGCGGACTTCCGCGGAAGTTTCCCCCGGTTTCAGGTCCCGCAATTTCTGATACTCCACCCGCGGCACCTGGATATGGATGTCAATCCGGTCCATCAGCGGCCCCGAGATCCGCTTCTGGTAGCGGGTTACCGCGGTGGAGGAACAGGTGCAGGGCCGGGTCGGGTCGCCGTAATAGCCGCAGGGGCAGGGGTTCATCGCCGCGGCCAGCTGGAAATTCGCCGGAAAGGTCAGCGACCCCTGGGCGCGGCTGATCGTCACCACCTTATCCTCCAGCGGCTGGCGCAAAACTTCCAGCACCTTGGAACTGAACTCCGGCAATTCATCCAAAAACAATACCCCGCGGTGGGCCAGGCTGATCTCGCCGGGATGAGGCCAATTACCCCCGCCCACCAGGCCGGCATGGCTGATCGTGTGGTGCGGCGAGCGGAAGGGCCTCGCCCGGACTAAAGGCACATCCGAAGGCAGCTGATCGGCCACACTGTAGATCCGGGTCACGTCCAACGCTTCATCAATCGTCATCGCCGGGAGGATCGAGGGCAATGCCCTCGCCATCAGAGTCTTGCCCGCCCCAGGCGGCCCGATCATCAGCAAATTATGTCCCCCGGCCGCGGCCACCTCCAGGGCGCGCTTGACATGCTCCTGCCCCTTGATCTCGCTGAAATCCGTTTCCACCAGCACATTTTCAGGGTGATGATCCGGCGGCGCGGCCGGCCCCAGCGGGGTCAGACCGCTCAGGTGATCATAGAGCGCGTTCAGGGTCGGCGCAGGGATCACGGTGATATCCGGGATCAGCGCGGCTTCGGCCGCATCCACCGCGGGGACGATCACCGTCCGGTAGCCTTCCTGACGGGCCAAAGCCGCCATCGGCAGCACGCCCTTCACATGCCGCACGCCGCCATCCAGCGAAAGCTCACCGATGATCAGCGCGTCCGCCACCGTTTCCGGGTCCAATTGATGGGTTGCGATCAAGACGCCCACCGCGATCGGCAGGTCATAAGCCGGGCCTTCCTTGCGGACCGAAGCCGGCGCGAGGTTCACCGTCAATTTTTTGCGGGGATAGTAAAAACCGGCATTTTTAACCGCGGATTGGACCCGCTCACGGCTTTCCTGCACGGCCGTATCGGGCAGGCCCACGATCACCATTTTGGGCAGCCCGCCCCCGGTGTCCACTTCCACTTCAACGATGACGCCATCTAGACCGATGACCGCACAAGAATTGACCCTGGCAAGCATTGGATTTCACCCCATTTCAGCGATAGAGCGACCGGTTTAATAAGGAAATTCTAGCACAGAAAGAACGAAGCCAAAGCGGGAATTTTGCTTCCCCCTGAAATCTTTTAAGGGAACCCGCGTCGGGATCAAATTTTAAGCCAAAAGGCGCAATACGGTGTGAAATGGATCACTGCTTTGCCAGCCTCAACCTTCATCCGCGCAGCGCCGATCAGGTCGGCGACTTCGGCTCCACTTTCCACTCCAATACCTACAGCCAGGTCAAAACTTTCAGAGCTGACGTTGACCAGGGCCAGAATCCTGGATTCGGCATCCCGTGAGGTCCGCCGGAGGGCGAAAATCCGCTCATCCAGCGCCAGCACCTGCTGGCCGCCGTGAGGGTCGAACGCGGCCTGCTTTTCCCGAACCGCCAGGAGATGCAGCAACCGCTCAAAAACCCTCGTATGAAGGTTTTCAGGATGGGCGAATAGGGCCTCGACCTCCGCTTCCGTGAATTTCTTCCGGTTGATCGACCTGGCCCGTCCGGTCAATTGGACCTTATCCTGGGCATTGTGGGAGCCGAACATGCTGTGATAATAGATCCCTGGCACCCCGGCCAGCGAGAGCAGGATCACCTGCGAAGCCAGATAGCGCTCGATGTCTTGATCGGTCGGTTTGGCGGCGTCATTCAGAGCGTCATACAAGGTCGTGTTAAGCTCATAGATCGTCTCGGTCCCATCCGGGTTGGAGCGGTGGGATAGCAGGCCGCCATGCCGGTGCACCTGGTCAATCACCGCTTGCAGTTCGGCCTCCGTCAGAATGCCCCTGGCCGGCAGAACACCGATCCCGTCATGCGAGGCAATGAAGTTGAAGAAAATGCCGGCCGGCGCCAACCCCGTCGCCCACCGGGTCAGCTTCGTCGAATTGCCGGATATGAGCGCATGCAAAACCAAGGGGGCCAAGGGAAACTGGTAGACCATGTGGGCTTCATCCGTCTGTCCAGTTGCCGGGTCTAGCTCGCCAAAATAACTGATGTTCTCCTCATGGGGGACGTTCGTCTCCGTGATCAAAACGACCTGCGGGTTGGCGGCTTCCAGCACCTGGCGGATGATCTTCACCACCGTGTGGGTCTGCGGCAGGTGGATGCAGGTCGTCCCCGATTCCTTCCACAAATAGGCGATCGCATCCAACCGGATGATCACTGCACCCTGCTCCAGATAGAACAACAAGACGTCCAGAACGTCCAGCAGCACCTCCGGGTTAGCATAATTCAGGTCAATCTGGTCCGCGCTGAAAGTCGTCCAGACCTTCTTCAGCCCGGATGCCGTCTCAACTTCGGTCAGCAAGGGCGAAGTCCGGGGACGCGCCACCTGGCTCAGGTCCCAGGAGCCATCCACCTGGATGAAATAGTCCTGATAGGCCGGGTCGCCGGCCAGGAACTTCCGAAACCAGTCGCTTTCCCGGGAAATATGGTTGATGACGCCGTCCACCATGATCTTGCGTGACTGCGCCAAATGCCGAAAATCTTCCCAGGCGCCCAATCTGGGATCAATTGCCTTATAATCCACCACGGAAAAACCGTCATCGGAAGAATAAGGAAAGAACGGCAAAATATGCAGACTGTTCAGCCGGCCGTCAAACCGCCGGTCGAGAAAAGCCCCCAAAGCCTGCAAATCGGGCTTGGCGGGGTCTTGAACGATATCGCCATAGGCGATCAGGATAACATCTTTCTCGCTGAATTTCGGCGCAGCGCCCGCAGTTTTATCCGGGGCCAAAGGCAGCCTGACCTCCCTAAGCCTGGCCATGATCCTTGTGCTTAACGCAACAGCCCGATCTTCCCCATATAAAAATGCCAGATGCTGTTCCAGTTTTCTGATTTCTTTGTCGTTCATATCCTGGTCGGAAAATCCAATTCTAAAAGCAACTTCATAAGGTGATCTTTTAATTGATCATAAGAATAATTTCGCTCTGCAATGGCGTAATTCCTCTCCACCGCCAGGTCGCGGCGGACCGCTCGGGTCAGAGGCTCCACGCACTGGTCAGCAGCGCCTTGTAAAATCTTAGTGGAAATTTCCACCAAGTCAAGTCGATCCCGCCGGGCAATTTCGGAACCCAGGGAGACCACATCAAACCCTCTTGAGCGGATATCCGCCAAATAAACCGGATATTCAAACAAAGCCACCGGCACCTTTGCCCGAAACGCCTCCAAGAGCTGGTTCCCCCACCCCTCCCACAGGCTCGGATAGGTGACGAGGTTGGCAAGGGTGTAACTGTCCCACAGGGAATAAACCTTCACCCCGGCTTTCCGCTCGCGCTGCGGGCCGATGATCGCATTGATAAAGCGCAAATCAACGCCCAACCCAGCGGCTTTCTCCTTTAATCTCTGCAGATAGGTGCCTGTCGGGTCATCCCAATCGTAGCCAGCCAGGACGAGCACGATTTTATTATCCGCGCTGAAGCTCCTCCCATCCGCTAGCCCGCGCGCTTCCAGGATTTTTCGCCTGGGAGCTTCGTCCAATGCCGCCACAAGGTCAATCGCCAGCTCAATGCCCTTGCGGGGGATGATCCGGGTGGCCTGGAGGACGCAAATGTCCCCGGCTTCCAGGCCAATCGCCTGGCGCAAGTCTGCGTTGTAGGCGTCCACTTCCCAATCCGGGCTATCAAAATCAAACACATTGGGGATGACAGCCGCAGGGAGCTGCTTGCACCTTGCCAGGCTCGCCTGAGCCAGGCTGTTGATGACGACGTGCTGAATGGCAGCGCCTCTCGGGGGCAGGTACTGATCCAAAATCCTCGCGACCAACGGATCTTCCCGGTTGGGTATCACCTTCTTTTCCCAGTAGAAATCGTGATGGTGGGCAATCGCCCGCAGCCCCAGCTCCTGCCGGACCTCTTCGAGAGCCATGGCCGCCGGGATGTTCATGCCAACGCTCCAGAGATTATTCACAATCAGCAGGTCCAGGTCATTTTCGAGGATGGCCCGGCGCAAAGCCGTTTTGGCTCGTCCCTTATGGTCCGCAAGCTGCGCGGCCAGGGCCTCCGCCGAGAGCGAGTGCGCTAAGCCCAGGATGTTTTGACTGATCGCTTCGATCTCTGGGTCGTGGTGATAAATTTCCGGGATCAGCACCCCTTCATCCTTGCCAAAGCGGCCAGCGCAGAGGACCACCTGATGCCCCATGCGCTCCAGAACGGTCTTCCATTTCTCCACTTCCAGAGAAACGCCATCGGTCATCCCAAGTTGGTAATGGAAAATGCCAATCTTATGCGATGTCGTCATATCTGCTCACCCATATTTCCAGCAGCGAACCAGCGAGTCTTGGGTCTTTTGAGTCTCGCGGCGATGCGGTTTCGATCCGGTCCGGGTTTAGCCTTTCACGCCGCCGGCGGTCAGCCCCTCAGCCAGGTATTTTTCCAGGGCGAGGAAGAGGATGATGATCGGGATCGTCATGATCGTGGAGGCCGCCATCACCACATTCGGGCGCGGCGTGGGATCGTTGAAGATCGTATTGATCTTAATCGGCATGGTGAACATATTATGGTCGTTTAGGAAGATCAAGGCATACAGGAATTCGTTCCAGGCGATCATAAAGGTGTAGATGCTGACGGAAACCAAAGCCGGGATCGACAAGGGCAGGGTCACCCGCCAGATGACTTCCATCCGGCTGCAGCCATCAATCAGCGCGGCCTGCTCGATCTCATCCGGGATGGTGCGGAAGTAATTGGTGAGCATATACAAAGCCACAGGCAGGGTCTGGGAAAGATAGGTGAAGACCAAAACGCCCAAATTGTCCTGAACATTGAATCCCACCCGATCTCCAACCTGGGCCAGCATCGCAAACAGCGGGATGATCAGCAGCACGCCTGGGAATAAATAAACCAATAGAATCCCATTGAGCAGCACGTTCTTCCCTTTAAATCGGAGCCTTGCGATGGCATAGGACCCCAGGATCGCCAAAATGACCGCGATGATGGCCGTTGGAATGGACACTTTGAGCGTATTTGAGACATTTTGGCCAAAATCCTGATAGCTGGGATAGTTCGGATCAAACAGCTCGCGGTAGGCATCCAGCCGGAACCCGCCGGGAATATAGACAGGCTCCCTGCCCCCAATCTCTTCCCGGGTCTTGAAAGATGAACTCACCATCCAATAGAAAGGAAAAAGAATGCCGGTGATGAAGAAGATGAAGACCACTGCAAAAAGGAAACGCTTCCAGGTGATCCACCCGGCAAGATGGCCAATGAGGTTCTTTTTTTCACTTTTCATGGTTAATCCTCAACATTCTTCATGACAACCGTCACATATACGGTAAGGAAGATGGCCAGCACCACCAACAGGATCATGGCCGTTGCAGCGCCGCGGCCAAAGTCATATAGCCGGAAGCTGAATTCATAAGTCAACACAGGCAGGACCTTCGTCCCGAAACCCCCGCCGGTGTAGAGGAAAATATCGTCAAATTTATTAAAGGTCCACATCAGCCGCAGGAGGAACGTCGCGCCGAGGACATAGCGCAATTCCGGCAAGGTGATCGTGAAGAATTGCTGAATGGCATTGGCGCCATCCATCTTGGCGGCCTCGTATAATTTCCCGTCAATCGCCTGCAAGCGGGCCAGGATCATCAGCATGCAGAAGGGGAAATATCGCCAGGCATCCAACAGGATCACGATCAACAGTGAAAGGCCGCGGTTGGCGAGATAGGCAATCGGTTCTTCGATGAGGTTCAATGAAAGCAGGATGTTATTCAAAACGCCCGAGGGCTTGGGGTCGAGAATCCAGCGCCAGACAAAAGCAACGCTCACAATGGGCGCAACATAAGGAAAGAGGAAAATTGCCCGCGCAATGCCGCGGCCTCTGAAAGGGCGGTTCAAGATCAGCGAGGCAATTAGACCGATAATGATTGCAAGGGTTGTGGCCGAAAAAGAATAGACCACTGATGTGACGGCCGCGCCCAGATTATCCAGGCCCTGAAATTTGAAAGCATAGTCATTGATGACCTTAACATAATTATCAAAGCCGACATAAGGGGCATGAAAAACATCGTTCAGATTATGCAACCCAACGTCATGGAAACTCACCCATATGCTGAAAATAGCCGGGAAGATCACCAGCCCGAAAACGATCAATGCCGTGGGCGAGATCAACGCCCAGGCCAGCCGGGCTTCTTTCTTTTGAAACCCCGTCGCTTTTTTCTTTGCAGCGGTAGACATACCGACTCCTTTTAGATAAGGTGCAAGGGTGTGGCGTCCGCCACACCCTTGCTAAGCCTTATAAGCTACTCACTCCGCTCTGCCAAAAGGGCAATAACCTGCTCCTGCAGCCAGCTTGCGGCTTCCTCAGGAGTCATGGTCTGCTCCAAAACGATATAGCTGATCGCCTGCGGGATGAGCAAACGGCCTTCAATGTCGCCGACCACAGCCCGTTCCACGCTGCCATATTCGGGGCGGAAGAGCCAGCGCTGCATGGTCTCATAACCATCTGCAATTTGAGCAATGGTTTCTTCGCTGTAGTAATCGAAGTATTCGCTCAAACCACGCCAACCTTCGACAGCACTCTTCAAAACAGGCACCTTGCCCATCGGCGCAACCGCGAGGATATCAAGGTAGTTCTGGCCGGTCATGAAGTATTTCACCACTTCCTGGGCCATCGGGTCGGCGCCTTGGAGGATGCCAAGGGTGACCAGCTGACCGTAGGTCGCGGAGCCTTTGTCGCTGACAATGCTGGGGGCGAAACCAGAGTTAGCAGCCAGGTTTTCAACCACCGCGATGTTGCTGCCAGCTTCCGTGCCGGAGCCATCCACGAGGTCGTCCATGATGTACGTGCTGTACCACATCATGCCGGACTGACCGAGTTCGTAGGACTCACGAGCGCCGCGCCAATATTGGGGGCCGGGGGTCGAACAGCGCTGCAATTGGGCGTACCAATCCAGAGCAGCGATCATCTCCGGGGTGTCCATGGTCACATTGCCGCTGGCGTCAAAGGGCCAGGCATTGTTGGAAATGGCAACCTGTTCGAACACCTGGTGCGGGTAGTTCTGGCCGGGGTCCGTGCCGATGGTCATGCTGTAATCCAAACCGGCATTGCCAGCCAGACCGTCACAGGCAGCATCAATATCATCCCAGGAGATCGGGGCGGCCAGGCCGAGATCATCAAAAATATCCGAGCGATACCAGAGCGCCTGCACCCAGCCATCGTAAGGTACGGCAGCGTATTTACCAGTCGCGGGATCGGTGACCATCGCCAGCGGGCCGGCCTGGAAATCGTCCTCGCCAATGCTCTCAATGGTCGCCTGGGCGGCATCCAGGTCCAGAATGCCATCCGCCGCAAAAGCGGAGACCCGTTCAACGCCCATCCGGACGATATCCGGCAAGCGGTTGGCGGCCTGAGCCGTCGCAATCCGCTGGGCAATCCCGGCTTCTTCAATGGCCACAATCCGCAGGTCAACCTCGGGATTCTCGGCCATAAAGGCGTCCGCGATCGCTTCATAAGCGATAATGCGGTCTTCCTCATTATCAGTCGTCCAGAATTCGATCACGGTCTTTTCGGCTGGCGCCTGGGTTGCGTCGGTGTTCTGAGGTGCACAAGCGCCGAGAATGACGCTGAGCACAACGATGACCGACATCATAATTGAAAACTTCTTCATTTTCTGACTCCTTTTTTTGAATCGATTTAGATTTTGAAAGTTAACCCTAAAACTGCTCCATCCAGAGGTCTCCTCCTTTACTCATCGGTGGTTTAGGTATAAGAACGACAGGATTGCCGGATAATTAATTCCGGCTTGAGCAATACCTGCTGCAAATCCTGGATTTCTTCACAGATTTGCCTGATCAACATCTCGCAGACCATCCCGCCAATCTGGTAGACCGGCTGGTGGACCGTCGTCAGGGGCGGATAGGAATATTCAGACATGGGAATATCATCAAAACCCGTGATCGAAACATCTTCGCCCACCACCAGGCCGCGATCCTGGGCTGCGCTCATCACCCCAAAGGCCATCAGGTCGTTGCAGGCAACAATCGCAGTGGGACGGTCCGGCAGATCCAAGAGTTCGCCGCCCAATTGATACCCGCTCTTTTGAGTCAGGTCCCCTTCCCTGATATATTCCTCCCGGAGCGTTAAGTCGAACTCCGCCAACCCGGCCTGCAGGCCCGCCAGACGCTTTTCCGAGAAGGCCAGGTCCTGGGGCGGCAGGATACAGGCGATTTTCTCATGTTTCAAACCCGCGATGTATTCCGCAATGAGTTGCATGCCAAAATAGCCGTCCTCATCCACATAGGAAAAGCGGTCGCAATCATCCGTCCGTCCGAATGCCACAAAAGGAAAACCGCGGGAGAGAAGATAGTTGATCCGCTGGTCCTGCTTGCGGGTGCGGACGACAATGAAGCCATCCACCCGGCGGCCGTCAATCAGCTTTTCATAAGTCTCATTCTCTTCCGGGCCGGGAGAGCGGGTCGAGACTAGCAGGTCAAAGCCCAGATCGGCCGCCTTGTTCCCGATCCCGGCCAGCAATTCGCTGAAATAGGGGTCGGAAAACCGGGGGCTGAAGGTCGGCAAAATCAGACCGATGGTGTCGGATTGCTGTTTTTGGAGGCGCTGAGCAAAAGTGTTGGGGGAATAGCCCATCTCTTTGGCCGTCTTCAGGATGAGCTGCTTCGTTTCGGGGCTGACGTCGTCATAGCCATTTAATGCCCGGGAAACGGTCGTGATGGAGCGGTTCACTCTTTCAGCAATGTCTTTAATGCGCACACTCATGGTTTCATCCCTTATCCAAAACGTTTTGGAGATAATCCGAGTATAAACCAAAACGTTTTGGATGTCAACAATTTATTAACATTTCTTAATGGGATATTAAATTTGAGAGGAAGGGGTTAAAGGTTTTCTGCGAAAAAACTGCTGGTTTCTTTCCTTAATTTCCCCAAAAGTTGGAAAGGTTAGGTTCTACCGTGCCAGCACGCTCCCTTTTCGATCCCAGTCCTTATTGACCGGGATCAAAAAGGCAACCTCGATCAGATACAAGGCATCACGTTGCCCCCGGCAACGGGCAGGTAAACTCCGGTGATAAAACTCGCCAGATCGGAGGCCAGGAAGCACACCGCATCTGCAATTTCATCGTCCGTGCCGCGCCGGTTCATGGGAACGGTGCTGAGATAGGGGAAATCCTGTTTGGTGTTGGTCTCCGTGCCATCTGTTTCCCGGCAGCTATCACTGATGGTCCAGCCTGGCGCGACCTCGTTCACGGTGATGTTATACTCCCCCACTTCTTTGGCAAGAACCTTATAAACCCCATCCATCCCGCGCTTACCGGAGACATACGCCGATTGATACGGCAGCATCTGCATTGCACATTCCGTGTTGATCGCGATCACTCGCCCATACTTTTGCTCGATCATATCGGGCACAAAGGCTTTGGCCATCAATACAGCCTGGAGGACAGAAGACCTGAACTGCCCTTCATAACTTTCAATGTCCTGATCCAGAATTTTCTGCCAGTTATACGTGATCACAGCGCTGTTGACAATGATACTCACCACGCCCAGCTTCTCATTCACAACTTTTTTCATTTCCAGGATGGAGTTCAAATCAGTGACATCCAGTTTCGCCGCCAGCGCTTTGACAGCATAGGCCTGTTCAATGGTGGATTTGAGTTCCTCAGCAAACGCCTTCTGGGAATGATAGCCAATGACAACATTCGCGCCGCAATCGGCCAAGCCCTTGCACATTGCCCGGCCAAGCTGCCCCGTTCCACCGGTAACAACCGCCGTCTTGCCCGTTAGATCAATAACCTTCATTTATCCTCACAACCTTTAAAACCTGATATCGAACTCGGATTGTAGTGGTTTACAGAATCTCTTTTATTCTAAAGACAAAATGCACTATTAAGCAACATAAGAGCACCCCATTTCAGGGACGCCGCCGCCATTTTAGGATAATCAGGCTTTTAAGATTGCTCTTTGAGAAACTCCAAAACCGCTCCCACCTTGATCGGCAGGCTGTGCACCCGCAGACCAATCGCATTATAGAGCGCATTGGCTATCGCCGGCGGCGTGGGGATGCTGACGATCTCGCCGATCCCCTTGGCGCCGTAAGGCCCCTCGTTGGTCGGCGCTTCAACCGGGTAGATCTCAATCAACGGCGTATCCATGATCCCGGGGATCTGATACTGTTTGAAGCCCTCCGTGAGGTTATGCCCATCCACCAGCTGCACTTCCTCCATCAGGGCGTGACCCACCCCCATCACCGTCCCGCCTTCCACCTGTGCATTGAAGCCCAGGGGGTTGATGACCTCGCCGGCGTCATTGGCCGTGATCACCCGCAGCACCCTGATCGCGCCAGTTTCCAAATTAACCTCGATCTGCACGGCCTGGACCGCGAAGGAGAAGGCGAAATGGATATCCCCGTCCGTGCCCAAAGGCTCGGTGGCCGGGGCAGCGTAATGATAGGTTTCGGATGTCGGCACGTGACTCTCAACCAACACTTGGTAAAGTTGTTCCAGACCGATCAGGTTTTCGCCAACGCTCACCTGGCTGCCCTTGAAGGACACCTCCTCCGGCAAGACCCCGGATTGCTCCACTAGAAAATCAACGATCTTTTGGCGGAACACTCTGGCGGCAAATTTGGCCGCATTCCCGGTGACATAGGTCTGGCGGGAGGCCGTGGTCGGGCCGCCGTCCGGCGCCAGGTCCGTATCCATCACATGCACGTCCACATCTTCTGGCCGGACATCCAGCTCTTCAGCCACAATCATCCGCAGCACCGTCACCAGGCCCTGGCCCAGCTCCGCTGCGGATGAACGCACATCAAAGCGTCCCTCTGGCAGCAGTTCCACAACTGCGCCGGAGCTGTCATCCGCGCCGCTGCCCAGCCCGGTATTCTTGAAAGCGGCAGCCATACCCCAGGTACGGACGAAAGTCACGCCCTCGCGCACTTCGCGGACGGGGTCAAAGGGCCGCTCGCCCGCCACCTCATGGAGCCGGGCCTCAACCTGATCCAGACAGTCCACCAGGCCGACGCTGTCAACCAGCAATTGGTTGGTGTTGGTCCGGGTGCCGGTCCGCAGAGCATTCATCCGGCGCAGGGTGAAGGGGTCCAGCGCCAGACGGTGGGCGATCATGTCCATCATGCTCTCAATCGCAAAGGAGGACTGGATCACGCCAAAGCCCCGGAATGCGCCCGCCGGGGGGTTGTTGGTGAACATCGCGTAACAGTCGGCCTTGGTGTGGGGAATCACATAGCATCCGGCGGAATGGGTGGTCGCCCGGGTCATCACCTTATCCCCCAGCGAGGCATAAGCCCCGGTGTCGCCATAGAGCAGGGTCTCCGCCGCAGTCAGATGCCCGTCCTGCCGGACGCCCAGTTTAACCGTGATCTGGGTGGCATGCCGTTTGGGATGCACCAGGAGCGATTCTTTCCGGTCAAAGAGCAGCTTCACCGGCCGGCCGGTAGCATTGGCCAAAAGCGCGCTGTGGATCTGGCCGGAAATATCCTCTTTCCCGCCAAACCCGCCGCCCATCGTCTGCCCGGCGATATGCACCCGTTCTTCCGGCCAGCCCAGCGCCTCAGCCACCTGGCGGCGGTCTTCATAGGGGATCTGGGAGGCCACATAGACTGTCATCCGCCCATCAGCGCCTGGGACGGCCATGCTGCATTCCGGCTCCATGAAGGCATGGTCCATCGTCGGCGTGGTGAAGGTCTCCTCAAAGACCAAATCAGCCTCAGCCAACCCCTGCGCCAGGTCCCCTTTGCGGACCTTGATGTGCTCCATCAAGTTGCCCGTCTCCCGCAGCCGGGGCGCGTCCGGCCCTGCGGCCTGAATCGCCGAGAACACCACCGGCAGAGGGTCGATCTCGACTGCAATCAATTCAAGCGCCCGGTCTGCGGCCGCTTGGGACTCGGCGGCCAGGATCGCCACCGCGTCACCCTCATAGCTGACCTGCTCCCCCACGCCCACCAGGATCGGCCAATCCGTGAAGACCAGGCCGTGCTTGTGGGCGCCGGGGAGGTCCTCGGCCGTCATCACCGCGACCACCCCCGGATAGGCTCTGGCGCCGGAGACATCCACTTGCCGCAAAATGCCGTGCGGCGTCATCGCCCGCTTCACCCGCGCGAAGAGCATCCCCTCAAAAGCCAGGTCATCCGTAAAAACAGCCATCCCAGCGACCTTGTCCACCGCGTCCGGCCGGATGGCCTTCCGGCCCACAACCCTGCCGGGCCTCTCCGAAACCACCACCTCGGGTTGTTCGAGCGGACGGCCGGTCCGCAGCGATTCAGCGGCCGCCAGGATGGCTTTTTCAATCGAGGGATAACTGCCACAGCGGCAGAGGTTCCGCTTGAGCGCTTTGTGAATATCTTCAGTCGTCGGGTTTGGATTGCTTTTCAGCAAAGCCCAGGAGGCCATGATCTGGCCAGGGGTGCAGAAACCACATTGCACCGCGCCGTAATCCACGAACGCGGTCTGGAGCGGGTGCAGTTTTAGCGCGCCATCCACGACTTCCGCCAGGCCCTCGATCGTGAGCACCGTCTTGCCATCCGCATTCGCAGCCGGGTAAAGGCAGGATTTAACCGGCCGGCCTTCCAGCAGGACCGTGCAGGTGCCGCACTGACCTTCCCCACATCCCACCTTGGTCCCGGTCAGATGCAGCCGCTTGCGCAGGACATCCACCAGTTTCTCGCCAGGTTCAATGGCCAGAGAATGGTCCCGCCCATTAACAGTCAGACTGATTACTTGGTTCATAAATGATACTGAATTCTGCGACCCTTAAAGACCGCGCTCTCCCCGGACATAGGGGATACCCAAAGCCGCCGGTGTGCCTCGCCGGTTCCTTCTGGCCGCGCCGGACCCCCAAACCAGCGCAACGATGGTCAGGGCGAATGGCACCATCTGGAGGAAAAATACCAGGTTATGGTCATAGAAGAAGGGATTGCGCAGGCCCAGGATCATCGCGGGACCCTGCAGGTCGAGCGTGAAACGCCGGAGCATCCCGAAGAAATAGCCGCCCAGCGCCGCGGTGTAGGGGTTCCAGCGGGCGAAGATTACCAGAGCAATCGCAATCCAGCCCTGACCGGAAGTCGTCAGGTTGCTGTACCACCCGGGCGAGATCGCAATGCTGATCGTTGCGCCAGCAAGGCCGGCCAGACAGCCGCCGATGAAGGTGTAAAGATAGCGGGTGCCATAAACGCTGATGCCCAGGCTGTCCGCCGCAGAGGGCTTTTCGCCCACCGCGCGCAGGTGCATCCCGGGACGGGTCTTGAAAATAAAATACCAGGAGAGGGGAATCAGCAGATACCCCACATAGACCAGCAAATTGAAATCGGTGAAGAAGATCAGGCCGATGAAGGGAATTTTTGAAAGCAGGGGGAGTGTCACGGTGGGGATGGTGGGGGTGTTCAGGCCGGTCAGACCTTCACCGATAACCAAGGCCAGCCCCGTCCCCAAAAACGTCAGCGAGAGGCCGCTGACCGTCTGGTCAGCCTGCAATGAAATGACCACCAGCCCATGCGCCAAGCTCAGGATGCCGCCCGCCAGAATACCGGCTAGCAGGCCCAGCCAGGCATTTTGGGTCACATAGGACACTTTGAAAGCCGCCATTGCACCAATCAACATCATCCCTTCCACGCCCAGGTTCATCACCCCGGAACGCTCCGCAAAAATCTCGCCAATCGCTGCGAAGATCAGGATTGTCCCTGTGGACAACCCGGCTCGAAGAATAACCTCTAAATTCATGCCATTTCCTCCTGATGGGTGCGGACGATGCGGACTTTATAGCGCAGGAAGACATCACTGCTGATCACCAGGAAGAGAATGGTCCCCTGGATCATAAATGAGAGGCCGGAAGGCTGAATCTCCCGCCCGGCGACGATCAGCGCGCCGAAAAGGATCGCCACCGGAATGACAGCGAAGGGGTTCAACTTCGCCAGCCAGGCCACGATCACACCGGAAAAGCCATAGTTCGTTGAAATCCGCTCCTGCAAGCGATGGACTACGCCCGTCACCTCGGACATCCCGGCCAGGCCGGCCAGCGCGCCGGAGAGCATCATCACCAGGATGATGTTCTTTTTGATGTTGATGCCGGCGTAATTGGCGGCCTTGGGGTTATCGCCGATCAGGGCGATCTCATAGCCCCAGCGGCTGCGCTTGAGGATCACCCAGATCAGCACGGCGGCCACCAGGCCAAAGACCACGCCCAGGTGCAGCGTGATCCCCGAGAAGAAGGGGTAATCCTTGGCCAGGTCCGCCAGCCGCGGCAGCCAGGCCACTTTGTCAAAGGTGGGCGTCATCTGGAACCCGGCGTCGCTGTATTTGCCGAAGATCCAGTAGTTGTTCCAAAAGATCGCGATGTAATTCAACATCAGCGTGGTGATGATCTCGTTCACATTGAACACCGCCTTGAGGAAGCCGGGGATGAAACCATAGAGCGCACCGCCCAGGATTCCCATCAAGGCCATCAGGGTCAGCACCAGCCATTTCGGGCTGTCCAGCGGAATGATCGGCACCAGCACGACCATGCTGGCAAAGAAAGCGCCAATATAAAATTGGCCCTCAGCGCCAATGTTGAGGATGTTCATCTTAAAGGCCACAGAGCAGCCCAAACCGATCAGGATCAAAGGCGTCGCTTTGACCAGGATATCCGAAAACGCGCCCCAGCTGCCAAAAGAGGCCGTGAAGAAATAGCGGTAAACCTGGAAGGGGTTCCCGCCGATCAACCACAGGACAATCCCACTGATAATGAAGGCAACAACCACCGCGCCCAAGGATGTGGCCAAGGGCAGCCATTTCGGAACATCATTGGTACGGCTTTCAAACTTAATTTTGTAAGGAAACTTCATCCGTCACTCCTCAACGCCCCGGTCATCATCATCCCGATCTGGTTGAGATCGGCCTGGCTGGCAGCCATCTCTCCCACCAGCTCACCATCAAAGATGACCGCAATCCGATCGCTCAACATTAGAAGTTCTTCCAGCTCTTCCGAGATCAACAGGATCGCAGCGCCCTTCTGACGTTGTTCCAAAAGCAGCCGCTGGATCCCTTCGATTGCGCCGACATCCAGGCCGCGGGTGGGTTGCATGGCAACGATCAATTTGGGGTCGCCCGAAATTTCACGAGCCAGGATCAGCTTCTGCAGGTTCCCGCCGGAGAGCTTCCGGGCCATCGTTTCCACAGTCGGCGCCTGGATATCATAAACCTCTTTCAACTCAGCCGCATGGTCATGGGCGGCCAGATAGTCAATCCGCCAGCCATTGCTGATCGGGTCCTGGGCGTAATTCTTCATGATGATGTTCTTGGTGATGGAAAGGTTCGGTGCGGTCCCCATGCCGGTCCGGTCTTCAGGGATATGCGCCAGGCCGCAGCGGATGGACTTCTGCGGTGAGCAGTTGCCCACTTCCGTCCCATTAATCCGCACGGAGCCTTCGATGGGCCGCAGCCCGGTCACGGCTTCGACCAGTTCGCTCTGGCCGTTGCCGGCGATCCCGGCAATGCCGAAGATCTCCCCTTCCTGGATCTGGAAGGACACATTCCTCACTGCGGGTAAGCCCCGATTATTGGTTGTTGAAAGGTTTTCCACTTCCAAAACAACCTCGCCCGGCTCCCTCTCGACCTTTTCCACCTGGAAGATGACCTTGCGGCCAACCATCAGTTCGGCCAGCTGGGTCCGGGTCAGCCCTTGCGGATCAATCCCTTCGGCTGTGGCTTTGCCCTTCCGCAGAACGGTCAGCCGGTCAGCGACGGCCTGAACTTCATTTAATTTGTGGCTGATGAAGATGATCGACTTTCCCTGGCTCACCAGGGTCCGCATGGTTTCCATCAGCTCGTCGATTTCCTGGGGCGCCAGAACCGCGGTGGGTTCATCCAGGATCAGAATCTCCGCCCCCCGGTAGAGCGTTTTCAGGATCTCCACCCGCTGCTGCTCACCCACAGAGAGCTGCCAGATCTTCGCGGTCGGATCGACCTTCAAACCAAAGGTCTCCTGCAGCTTTTGAATCTTCTTGTCGTAGGTCGCCAGTTTCATAATAAACTTAGGCTCATTGAGCCCCAGCAGGATGTTCTCCGTGACGGTCAGCGTTGGCACCAGCATAAAATGCTGGTGGACCATCCCAATCCCGCTGGCAATGGCACCTTTGGGAGAGCGGAAGGAAACGGGTTCGCCATTGATCCTGATCGTGCCGGATTCGGGTTGATACATTCCCGAAAGGACATTCATCAAGGTGCTTTTCCCGGCCCCGTTCTCACCCAAAAGGGCATGGATCTCCCCTTTTCTTAGAGTGAAATTCACATGATCGTTTGCCAAAACTCCCGGGAAACGGATCACGATATCCTGCATTTCAACTGCGTAGGGCGTATTTTCCGGTAAATTTGTCATAAATCCAACTTGGTCAATAAAGGCACCAAAACGGTGTTTAAATAATGCCAGGTAACACAACCAGGAAACTGCATTCGCAAATTTCCTGGTTGTGTCTGTTCAGTCTAACTAATCAAGTGAGGGTAATTCAGCGGTGATGTTCTCATTCCACCAGTACATACAGGTGGTGCATTCGCTGCCAAATTGGGCGAAGCCATCCAGGTCAAGCTGTTCAAGGCTGACACCATCGGCCAGGATCAAGTTGCCCTGGTTGTCCGTGATCGGGCCTTTGAAGACGTCGAAGCGGTCGAATTCACCAGCCAGCATCTGGTCCAAGATTTCGCGGACCATCGCCAGATCCTCTTCGGGCAGCTCAGCCACACCGGGCATCAGTTCCTCGCCTTCCATGAAGCCATAGAGGCCCAGGCCGCCGGAATCGGCGTCAAAGTATTCCCAGCCGCCCTTCCAGATGCCTTCGCGGGAGGCTTCAACGATCCGGGCATATTCCACACCCCAGTTCCAGTACATGGAAGTGAGGCAGGCATCCACGGTGCAGTTTCCAGAGTAGTCATAGGTGATGCCCCATTTGCCTTCGGGAGCGACCATGGCAGGAGCGGGGGTGTCCGCACCGGTCATCACAACCTGGGCGCCGGCGGAGAAGAGCGATTCAGCGCCTTCCTGTTCCAGGATGGGATCATGCCAGGTGTTGATGAAGCGGACATCAATTGTGCATTCGGGGCAGGTTTTCTGGACGCCCAAAGCAAAAGCGTTGCCCAGGCGGGTTTCTTCGGGGATGGGGAAGGTGGCCATATAACCCAGTTTCGGGTTGCCATCCATCTTGGCCCGGGAACCGGCCAGCATACCGGCCAGGTATTTCATATCTTCCATCGCGCCCATCAGGTTGCCAAAGTTTTCGCCATTGGCTTTGTAGCCACTGACGTGGATGATATCCACATCCGGGAATTCTTCCGCCACGATTTCCGAGGCGTCCATGAAGCCAAAGGATGTTGTGAAGATCACATCAAAGCCTTTGCGGGCCAGGGAGCGGATCACCTGTTCGGCATCGGCGCCCTCGGGCACGTTTTCAACGTAGGCAGTGTGAACGTCGGCGACGTTTTCTTCGACGTACATCCGGCCAACATCATGGGACTGCGACCAACCGCCATCGTCATGGGGGCCAACATAGACGAAAGCTACGTTATATTTTCCCTCTTCCGGGGCAGGGATCTGAAAGCCTGCAACGGTCTCTTCTGTTGCCTGGGTTTGGCCGCATGCAGAAAGGGCAAACGCAGCAACAACTAAAATAGCCAAAAGCCAAAAAATATGTTTTCTCATCTCTCATCCTTCTTCGTCTAAATATTTGGTGGATTGATTAGACTGAAGTACAAATTTTTGAGTCGTGATCTCCTTTCCCAAATTAGCCATGTGGATCGAGTGATGAAGGCCTTCTATTTCTTCATTCAAACGCATGGCGTTGAATAAACAAATATTCCATTGAATTTATTGGCAGGAAAAACATATCTGGTAGGGACAGATCGATTGAACACATTCCCCAAGCAGTAACCCTTTTGATGTCAGACGTCTGGTGGTTCATAACGCAAGAATTCATCCTTGCAATCGCAACCTCAACTCATTCGGCTATGTTAAGTCAGTAGACAGATTTTATCATAGAAAACGACGAGATTAAATTGTCTAGACACATTAACTTTTTGTTTACATCCGGATGGATCTGCGCCCAACACCGTTTTCGGCTCGCCCAGCAGCGGCCCGCTTTCCAGGCCCAAGGGCCGCGCCAGCGTCCAAATGAGACCCAAATTGCAGCCAAATACGGATAACGCAGCCCAGATAATCAAAGCTTAACCCGGCGTTAACCTTTTGATGTGGTAAAAACCCAGGAGTTTGCTAAAATCGAACCAATTATGACTGAGAAATTTGTTCAGGAACTCAAGCGAAAGCCTCATCACCGAACCTCTCCCGGAGGAGCGGCGTTTGGCGCTTAACTGAACTTATTTACGAGCGTATATCAAAAGGCCTTCCTCCAGGAAGGTCTTTTTTGTTCCCCGAGGAGGTTGCATGCGATCTGAGCGATAAAAAACGAGACAGCAAGCCAACGTATTGGAATAACCAGATTTTATTTATTTTTGAGGAGAAAAAATGAAACAGAAAGTTTTAGTGACAATGATTGCCGTTCTGGCCCTCGGCCTTCTGGCCTCCTGCGCCAAATCATCTGATGCACTGGTCGTTGCAACAGATGCCGCCTTCCCGCCCTTTGAAATGATTGACGAAGAGACAAAAGAGATCGTTGGGTTCGATATCGACCTGATGAACGCCATTGCCGAAAAAGCGGACCTGGACATCGTCTTCCAAAACGTCGCCTGGGACCCGCTGCTGGCGGGCATGGCGGATTGCCAATATGATATGGCTATTTCCGGCATGACCATCACGCCCGCGCGGGCTGAACAATTCAGCTTTTCAGATCCCTACATCAACGCCGGCCAGATCGTCACCGTCCAGGCGGACAACACCACCATCAACGGCCCTGAGGACCTGGTTGGTCTGACCGTCGGCGCCCAGATCGGCACCACTGGCGCCATGGAAATTGAAGCCATTGCCGACACCACGCTCAAAATTTACGATACCTATGAACTCGCTTTCCTCGATCTTGCCAATGGGCAGGTGGACGCAGTGGTCGCGGACTATCCCACGGCTGTGGCTTTCGTCAGCAACACCGCCGCCAATCTAAAAGTTGTCGGCGATGTCTTCACCGATGAAGGCTATGGCGTGGCATTTTGCCTGGGCAACACTGAACTGATTGACCAGGTCAATGCAGCCATCGCAGAGCTTCAGGCCGAAGGCTTCATCGACGAGCTAGTTGCCAAATGGTACAACTAGCGATTTAGGGGTTATCCAATCCACTTGGTTCTCCCTCTCGCCAGGGTTCGCCTTGGCGAGAGGGCTAAGAAAGAGTTCCTATGCAAATCCGAAAAGAACTGGAAAAAGTCCCCGGTTTCGAGGTTGCCAACCACCAGATCGACAGCTGGTGGTGGCTGGTCGCGGCGGTCGTCGCGATTGTTGCCCTCCTGGCAGGTCTCGAACCCGATCCCTACTGGCGGATTATTAAATTCGTCAGCGATGGCTTGCTGGTGACCGTTGGCGTCACCATCACCGCCTTTATCCTGACCCTGGTCCTGGGTCTGCTCACGGCGTTGGGCCGACTCTCGAACAACGGTTTTGTCCGTTGGTTCACCACCATTTACGTTGAAGTTGCCCGGGGGGTTCCACTCCTTGTCCAATTGTTGTTCTGGTATTTTGCTTTTCCTTCAATTATTCAAGCATTAGGGCGGCTGATCAGCTACGAACCCTTTGAACATTACCTGGCCAACCCTTTTGTGATGGCCATCTTGGGCCTGACCTTCTGCTATTCCGCTTACATGAGCGAAATCTACCGGGCGGGAATCCAGAGCGTCCCCAAAGGCCAAAACGAGGCGGCCCGCAGCCTGGGCATGACCCACAATCAGTCCATGCGCTATGTGATCCTGCCCCAGGCCTTCCGCACGGTCCTTCCGCCGGTGGGCAATGAGTTCATTTCCCTGCTGAAAGATTCTTCCCTGGTGAGTGTGGTTTCTGTGGCCGATATCACCCGACGGGGCCGGGAGTTCATGGCGGCCAGCTTCCTGCCGGTTGAAACCTGGATGATGATCGCCCTGATCTATCTTATCATGACCCTCATCTCCGCCCGAGTCGTTGCCTGGATCGAACGAAAAACTCAAACGGAGGCCCGCTGAAATGACCACCCCTTCCCCCACCCCCATTATCCAAATTGAAAACCTGCATAAACACTATGGAGAGACTGCCGCGCTCAACGGCGTCAGTTTGAATGTTTACCCCGGTGAAGTTGTGCTGATCATCGGCCCTTCCGGCTCGGGCAAGTCCACCCTCCTGCGGTGCATCAACCGCTTGGAGACCTTCCAGGCGGGTTCCGTCTGCGTGGATGACATCCCCCTGACCACGGCGGAAAACATCAATGCAATCCGCACCGAGGTCGGCATGGTCTTCCAGTCCTTCAACCTTTTCCCCCACCTGACGGTGCTGGAAAATGTGACCATCGCCCAGAAGGTCGTCCGCAAGCGCAGCCCCGAGGAAGCCGAAGAGATCGGCCGAGCGCTGCTCGCCAAGGTCGGCATTCCCGAAAAAGAGAATGACTATCCCGGCCAGCTTTCCGGCGGCCAGCAGCAGCGGGTGGCCATCGCCCGAGCGCTCGCGATGAACCCCAAGATCATGCTTTTTGACGAACCCACCAGTGCGCTGGACCCAGAGATGATCCAAGAGGTTTTGGATGTCATGCTCCAGCTGGCCAAAGAGGGGATGACGATGGTGGTCGTCTCCCATGAAATGGGCTTCGCCCGGGCCGCGGCGGACCGCGCCGTCTTGATGGATGAGGGCCTGATCGTTGAAGAAGCCGTACCGGATGTGCTTTTCAGCAACCCCACCCAGGACCGAACCAAGGCCTTCCTGAGCAAGATCCTTTAAAACTTAGCAAAGTGAATACCCCTAAAAACCGCTTTGATCCGCCTCTCAAAGTGGCTTTTAATGCTATGATTTAATCTCAACCAAAATAAGGCAAAGGAGCATCATGAAGATTGCGATTGGAAGCGATCACGCTGCTTATGAATTGAAAGAGATCATCATCCAACACCTCAAAGATCGCGGAATTGAAGTTTTGGATCTGGGTACCCACTCCCCGGAGCGCACCCATTACCCGGTTTACGGCCAGCGGGTGGGCAAAGCCGTGGCGAATGGCGACGCGGACCTGGGCATTACCATCTGCGGTACGGGAATCGGGATCGGCATCTCCGCCGGCAAGGTCAAAGGCATCCGGGCGGCCATTGTCAGCGACACCTACTCGGCCCGGATGGCCCGCCAGCACAACAACGCCAACGTGCTGTCCTTCGGCGCCCGCGTGGTTGGCCCCGGCCTGGCAGAGGATATTGTGGACTCCTTCCTCGACCATGAATTCGAAGGCGGCCGGCATGCTACCCGCGTGGACCTGATCGCCGACATTGACGCTGGCGAGGACATCACTGAGATGTCATAACCCTGATTTCCGGGGATAAAAATAAACCAGCCAAGCGGCTGGTTTTTTTATTTAACCTCTGGGGATTGACGTCTTTTCTTCGTCAGCGCCGAATGGCGTGAGATCAGGCGGACATAGGGCGGAGATAGGCGCCCCTCGATTTCCGCCGTCCTAAGCGCAGCTCGGAATTCCTCAGCCGTATGAAATTCCGGCAGGGAGAGAGTCGCCGTGCCCAGTTCATAGGCCGAATGGGCATCTGAGCCGGCCGTGCCCGCCAGACCGACCTGCCTGGCAAAATCCTGCGCCTGCTTGTTCGGTTCCATCCTCAGGCAACGCGCGTTGAAGACCTCGACGGCATCAAGCGCCGGCGCAATGGCTTCCAGATCCGCCGGCTCCCACAATTTGCCGCCTCGGTGGTCAAAGGGATGCGCCACGCTGATCACCGCGCCTTGCGCCTTCAACCGCCGCACGGCCTCCCCGGGGTTGAGGCCTTCAGGCACCTTTTCCGTCATGAAATAGCCCAAAAGTTCGCCGCTGGTCGTCTGGATCTCTTCGCCAATGATAATCAGGTCCGGGGCAAGTTTCTGGGCGGCAAAAGCCCCCTCAATCTCATTATGGTCCGTCACAGCCAGGCGGTCGATCCCCAGTTCCCGGGCGCGTTCGATCAGCCTATCCAAGGGAAGCAGGCTGTCTTTGGAATAACACGTGTGCAGGTGAAGTTCGACCCGGATGGTTGGCGTTGCTGAGTTCATGCGTTCAAAAAAATGCGGGGCAGGCGATCGGCCAGCCCGCAGACCACTTCATAGTTGATGGTTCCCCAGCATGCCGCCAGGTCTTCCGCGGAGAGCCGGTGGCTGCCCTGAACGCCTAATAACACCACTTCGTCCCCCACCCGGGCCTCCGGCACGGAATCCAGTTGGAGCATGCACTGGTCCATGCAGACCCGCCCGACGACGTCGACCCTTTGGCCGCGCACCAGCGCCTGCTGCCCAGGCACTCGCCGGTAGCCATCGCCATAACCCACTGGGATCACGCCGATCCGTTCCTCGCCCTGAGTCTTGTACTGGTGCCCATAGCTGACGCCGTGCCCCGGCGGCAAAAGCCGCAGGGAGGTGAGCCTGGCTTTCCAGGTCAGCGCGGGGCGGAACTCGGACGGCAAGGGGGACTCGGGCGACGGGGTCAGGCCGTAGAGTGCGATTCCCGGCCGGACCATATCGAAATAAGTTTGAGGAAAATTGATAATCGCTGCCGAGTTGGAGGTGTGGACCGTCTTCGGCAGGAGGCCGCGCTGGCGCAGCCCCTCTAACAGAGCAGTGAAGCGGGCTAACTGCTCCTGGGTGGTATTGACATCCGGCTCATCCGCCCGGGCAAAATGGGTGAAAATCCCATCAATCTCCAGTTTTGCATGGTCGTGATACTCGGCCAGGAATTCCGCCGCCTTTTCAGGGACCATGCCCAGGCGTCCCATGCCGGTTTCCACCTTGACATGAGCCTTAAGCCGGCCGGGCGCTTTCTGCGCAGCTTCAAGGTAGGCTTTGGCCATCTGAGGATCATAAATCGCCACGTGAATCCCCTGGCGGATGGCTTCCGGGATCAACGCGGGGGGCGTATAGCCCAGGACCATGATCTCCGAGCTGATCCCCTGCTCGCGCAGAAGCAGGGCTTCCTCAATCCGGGCAACGCCGCACCAATCCGCCCCGGCCTCGATCGCCGCGCGGGCAATCTGGAGCGCGCCATGGCCATAGCCATTCGCCTTGATCACGGCCATCACCATCGCGTGCGTTCTGCGACTGATCGCACGAACGTTGCTCCGGATCGCGTCCAGGTCAATTTCCAGCCAGGTTGAATAAGCTTGCGTATCCATGGGGTGTAGTATAGCCCCCCTTGCCCCAGCTTTCAAGGTTCCAGGCCATTATCAAAGCGGGCAGCTACGGTATAATCAAAAACCTGAATACCCTTATTGACCAGAAACCCAATGGAAGAAAACGCGAGATGATGGAAAAATCAAAATTCAGCTACGATCTGGTCGCCCAGGATGGCCGCGCCCGAGCCGGCGTCTTCCACACACCGCATGGCGACATCCCAACCCCGATCTTTGCCCCGGTGGGCACGCAGGCCTCGGTGAAATCCCTCACCCAGCGCCACCTGCAGGAACTGGATGCCAAGCTGATCCTCTCCAATACTTACCACCTCTACCTGCGGCCGGGCGATGAATTGATCGCCGAGCTGGGCGGCCTGCACCCGTTCATGTCCTGGGACCGGCCAATCCTGACGGATTCGGGCGGCTTCCAGGTCTTCTCGCTTTCCGACATGCGCCAGGTGGACGAGGACGGCGTGACCTTCAAGAGCCATCTCGATGGAGCCACCCACCGCTTAACGCCTGAAAAATCCATCGCGATCCAGGAGAACCTCGGTTCGGACATCATCATGGCTTTTGACGAGTGCGCTGATCCCTACCAGCGGGACTACATTGAAGCCGCAATGCACCGCACCCACCGCTGGGCCGAGCGCTGCAAAGCCGCCCAGGCCCGGGATGACCAGGCCCTTTTTGGCATCGTCCAGGGCGGCATCTATCCCGAACTCCGGGAGCAATCTGCTGAATTTATCCGCTCGCTGGACCTGCCGGGCAATGCTATCGGCGGCCTCTCGGTCGGCGAGACCAAGGAAGAAATGCACGCCATGCTGGAGATCGTGGACCAGATCCTCCCGCAGGACAAGCCCCGCTACCTGATGGGCGTCGGCACGCCGCAGGACCTGGTGGAAGGCGTCCGGCGGGGCGTGGACATCTTCGATTGCGTCCTCCCCACCCGCCTGGCCCGCCACTCCGCCGCGATGACTGATTCCGGCCGGCTGAACATGATGAACGCCCAATTCGCCCGGGATGAGCGGCCGATCAGCGCCACCTGCGAGTGCTACACCTGCCAGAATTACTCCCGAGCCTATCTCCGCCACCTGATCCAGGCCAAGGAGTTGCTGGCCGGCACGCTACTCTCAATCCACAACATTCACACGCTACTCAGCCTGACCCGCAGGATGCGCCAGTCAATCCTGGATGGGCAGTTCGATGAATTTGCATATAATTACCTGGCCAACTTCGATTAATCAAAGGAGCCTTCCATGACCCTACTCCAGGCCATCATTCTCGGGATCGTGCAGGGGCTGACCGAATTCCTCCCGATCTCCAGCTCCGGGCATCTGGTTGCCCTGCCTTTCCTTTTGAACTGGGACCTGCCTGCCAAGCAGATGTTCATCTTCGATGTCCTCGTGCAACTCGGCACGCTGGCAGGGGTGATTGTCTATTTCTGGAATGACCTGATCGCAATCCTCAAAGGCTTCTTCCGGGACCTTTTCTCCGGCAAGCCCTTTGCCAGCCACGAAGCCCGGATGGGCTGGCTGCTGATCGTCGCGACCATCCCCGCGGGGCTGGCCGGCCTCTTCCTGAACGACCTGGTTGAACAGGCTTTCTCCTCCCCACTGGCAACCGGAATCGCCCTGCTGGTGACGGCCGTGATGCTGCTGGCCGGTGAAAAGGTCAGCAGGAAAATCGGAGACCTGGAGGACATCAATTTTGGCACCGCGCTGGTGATGGGCCTGATGCAGGTCCTGGCGCTCTTTCCCGGCATCTCCCGCTCCGGCGCCACCATTTCCGGCGGGATGTTCCGCAACCTCAAACGGGAATCCGCCGGTAAATTCTCGTTCCTGATGTCCATCCCGATCATGCTGGCCGCGGGCGGCCTTTCCACCTACCAGATGGTCACAGAAGGGTCTGACCTGGCTTCCTTCCTGCCCATCATGCTGGCCGGCTTCCTAACGGCGATGGTCGTGGGCTACCTATCCATCCGCTGGCTGCTCAAGTTCCTGGTGAACCACTCCCTGGCTTATTTCTCGATCTACTGCGCGGCGCTGGGCAGCCTCATCCTCCTGATCGGCTGGCTGCGGTAAGGCCATGAAAAGCCGAATTTGGCTCGGACTGCTCCTGGCTCTGCTGGCCCTCCTGACCGCCTGCGCCCCATCCGCGCCTTCAGACAGCCCCGCTCTGGAAGTGGTCCATTTGCAGACCACGGCCGCGCTGGCGCGCTGGCTGCCCAAGGCCGCGGATTGCGCCGGCGCGATCCCGAACCTGGGCGTCGCCAGCGAGATCGCCGAACCCGACGCACTCAGTCTGGCCAGCGCCGACCTGATCCTGCGCCTGGGCGCCCGCCAGGCCGAAGACCCCTTCACCGCCGTGATGGGGCGCGAAAGCCTGGTCCTGGTCGCCGGAGATCAGGTCCCCGTCCGTTCGCTCTCCATTGACACCCTGCAATCGCTCTATGCGGGAGACTGGACACGGTGGTCAGAGCTGCCGGAAGCGGACAGCACTGCTGCGGACCTCCCCGTCATCCTGCTGAGCTACCCGGCAGGGCATGAATTGGAAGCCCTCTTCTCCCAGACCTATCTCGGAGGCTCGCCGATCCTCGGCAGCCCCCAGCCCTATGCCTCCCCGGAGGGACTGGCCGAGAGGCTGAACGCCAGCCCCGGCGCCATCGGCTACACTCTTTCCAGCCTCGTTCCCGTGGGTTACCGGACGGTCCCGGTGACCGGCCTGGCAGCCGACCCCGTTTTCTACGTCCTGGCGGTCACGGCCGAAGAACCGACAGGCGAGCTACGGCAGCTTTTGCTCTGCCTGCAAAATGCCGAGTGAATCGATCAGCCCCGGCAGATGGCTGGCGAGGAAAGCCCCGGTTTCCTTCCTGATCCTGATTCCCCCATCCTTTGCGATCTTCTGGTTAAAAAAGTCCAGCATCGCCGCCGCTTTCTGGTTGGAGATGTCATCTTCCACGTCCCACAACGAAAAAGCGTAACTGACCAGCGCCTGGCCCTTTGTCACCCAGAGGTCCGACTCATACAAATCCAGCCGTACCTCAGCGAACTGTGAGGTCAGGCGATCCCAGCCATTTTGCAGGCTGAAACGCCGGCGGTCGCTGTCGGGAATCCTGAAACCCGGCTGGAACTCCTCAAGCAGGGTATACAAATCCACCATGTGGGTTGCGCCGTTGGTCGCGGCGATAAAAAGCCCATCGGGTTTGAGCGCCCGGGCGCATTCCGCGACGGCCAGTTCAATGGTTGGAACGTGGTAAAGCATGTGGTTCGCGGTCACCCGGTCATAGCGGGCATCCTGAAAGGGCAAATCCTGGGCATCGCCGCTCAGATAATTGAAACGCCAGTCCGCCGCGCCCATCCCCGCGCGCCCGCTCCTGAGCATCCCGATCGAAAGGTCCATCAGGTCAAACCGGGCGGAATTTGGGAACAAAGCCGCATTGGCCTGCCACTGGGTCGCATTCCCGCAGCCCACCGCCAGGACTTGCTGACCTTCACCCACCGCGAGGTGTTGGTAGACCCAGGTTGTCCAGGGCACAGACGCCGTGCTGTAAAGGTCATGCAAAGCGATCCTGGAATTCAAATTGTTCGGTGAACGGTACTGCTCGCCTTTTAAATACGCCTGATCGGTGAACTTGCTCATGCGCCCTCCGCAGTCACAGGTCTGAAATTCATGCTCCCACCTGCCCCCATTCTATCATTGAACCCGAGGGCAGCTCTCAAAATGGGCCTTGCTTGACACTGACTTTCAAAGGGATTATATTTAGCAAGCATCCCAAAAATGCAGGATGCGTGGAACTTTAAAAAATCCTAGTCAGATGGAGTATCAGCATGGCAGAACGTTATGTCGGAACCGTCAAATGGTTCAGCGCCCCAAAAGGGTATGGTTTCATTGGTCG
>WOYY01000038.1 GCA_011620555.1 Anaerolineaceae bacterium
CGGAACCCACCAACATTTTCTCCTTCCGATCAGATTTTGCCTTATTCATAGAACCCGCGCAGAATAAATCGCTGATACTCGGGGGATAAGTCACGGGCAGCCCCAGCAAATGAACATGATTCCAACGGTACGCTCTGATGGTGGGGGGCGAGGCGCGATATCTACCCCCCACAACTCCCCCTTCATCGAGTAAAATTGTTAACAATATGCACATCCTGCTGATCCACCAGGCCTTTGCGGCGCTGGATGAACCCGGCGGCACCCGCCACCACGAACTGGCACGATACCTGGCTCAAAAGGGGCACAAGGTCACCATCATCGCCAGCCCTGTCTCATACCTCACAGGCACCGATCAGCAGAAGCGGGTCCGCAAACAGGTGGATGATTTGGGCGTCACGATCATTCGCTCCTATACCCTGCCCGCTCTGCACCGCTCCTTTTTCTGGCGCATCCTGAGTTTCCTGAGCTTCATGATTTCATCTTTCATCAATGGACTCTTTGTGCGCAGGGTGGATCTGGTCTGGGGCACCACGCCGCCGATCTTCCAGGGGCCGACGGCCTGGCTGCTGGCCCGGCTCAAGGGCGTGCCCTTCCTGCTGGAAGTGCGCGATCTCTGGCCGGCTTTTGCGGTGGCCGTGGGCGTCCTGAAAAACAAGACCCTGATCCGCCTTTCGGAAAGGCTGGAGCGGTTCCTTTACAAACATGCCGACCGGGTGATGGTCAATTCCCCCGGCTTCCTGGCGCATGTCAAAGCGCGGGGCGCGGACGAAGTCGCCCTGATCCCGAATGGCGCAGACCCGGCGATGTTCGACCCTGAGTCGGACGGCGCAGCGTTTCGCCAGGCGCAGGGCCTCGAAGGGCAGTTTGTGGTGCTCTATGCCGGAGCGCACGGCCTCTCGAATGACCTGGATGTGGTGCTGGATGCCGCCGCGCTTTTAGCGGATCAACCCAGGGTCCGGATCGTCCTTTTGGGCGACGGCAAAGAAAAGCCCCGGCTCCAGGCGCGGGCAGACGAGCTGGGCCTGGATAAGGTCCTCTTTTTGCCACCGCTGCCCAAAACGGAGATAGCCGACGCGCTGGCCGCAGCGGATGCCTGCCTGGCGATCCTGAAGCCGATCGAACTTTACAAAACCACCTATCCCAACAAGGTGTTCGATTATATGGCGGCCGGGCGGCCGGTGATCCTGGCGATTGACGGTGTGATTCGCCAGGTGGTGGAAGAAGCCGAGGCCGGCGTCTTTACCCAGCCCGGCGATCCTCAGTCTCTGGCTGTAGCCATCAGGGAATTGACATTAAACCCGACAAAATGTCGTACAATGGGTAAGAATGGCAGAAAATCAATTGAAATGAATTTTTCAAGACTTGAGCTCGCAGAAAAATTCAACGCGCTCCTGGAATCAATGAGGAGGAGAAATGCCTGAAAAGATCTTGGTCGTTGATGATGAAATCTCTTTGCAGGAAACCGTAGCATACAATCTGAAAAAGCAGGGGTACGAAGTCCAGACCACGGGTGACGGCGCCGAAGCGCTCGAACTGGCGCGGGAGATGAACCCCGACCTGATCATCCTGGATGTGATGCTGCCCGGTTTGGATGGCTTCGAAATTTGCCGCATCCTGCGCAAAGAGATGACCACGCCTGTGTTAATGCTGACCGCCCGTGATGATGAAATTGACCGGGTGGTGGGCCTGGAAGTCGGCGCCGATGACTATATGGCCAAGCCTTTCAGCATGCGGGAATTGATTGCCCGGGTGAAAGCCATGCTGCGCCGGGTGCGCCTGATCCGCGAAGAGGTTAACACCGGCGAGGGTGCGGATGGCAAACCCAAACAGGAAATTATGGAATTTGGCAACCTGAAGATCGACATGACCCGCCGCGAAATCACTGTGGATGACGAAGTCGTGGCCTTCAAGCCCAAGGAATATGAACTGCTCACTTTCCTGGCCCAACACCAGGGACAGGTGCTTTCCCGCGAATTCATCCTGGAACGGGTCTGGGGCTGGGATTTCATCGGCGACAGCCGCACCGTGGACGTCCATGTGCGCTGGCTGCGTGAGAAAATCGAACCCGATCCTGCCAATCCGAGGCGGATCATCACCGTACGGGGTGCTGGTTATCGTTTCGAAGGCTGATCCATGCGGCCCCTGATCCGGTGGCGGATAGTCTTACCCTATCTGGTCCTGTTAATCCTTTCGATGGCTGTGTTCACTGCTTTTGTGGTGAACACTATCCACCAGCAGGAACTGGACCGGTGGCAAGTCCGATCGCTGGAGACGGCGCAATCGTTTGCCCTGCAAACCGCGAGACTTTTCAACCAGCCGGGGGAAAGCGAAGTGCTGGCAGCCTTTGCCCAATCACAAGCTGAAATTTACGATTTTGAAATCACCTTTCTGAACCCGGATGGTGAGATCATTGCATCCTCCCTGCCGAGCGAGCGCTGGCCCCGGGACCCGCTCCGGATGCTGGGCGTGGGCCAGGCCCTGGAAGAAGGCCGGGGATTCAGCCGGGCAGACCGCTCGCTCGGCACAGCCCTCATCATCCAAGATGCAAGCGGCCAGCCCCTGGGGCTGGTGCAATTGCAAATCCCATCCTCCTACTATCAGAGCGATTTTGAGCCGGTCCTGCTGGAGAGCCTGGCCGTGATCGTGATGAGCCTGGCCGGGCTGGTCCTGATCGCCCTTTTCGTGCGGGATCTGTCCCTAAAGCCGATGGTCTCGCTCACGATCGCCGCTCAGCAGATGAGCCTGGGCAACTTCACCAATCTGGAATTCCCTGAAAATCCGCAGGAACTGACCGAGGTCAGCGGCGCTCTCCAATCCATGGCCAACAACCTGGGCACTCAGATCAATGCCCTGACCAGCGAGCGCGCCAAGCTTTCGGCCGTGTTGAACCAGATGACCGATGGCGTGATCATCGTGGATTCGGATGGCAAAGTCCAGCTGCTGAATCCCGCCGCGGAGCGCCTGTTTGAGATCAGCGAGGCGGCCGCCCTCAACCGCTCCGTCGTGGAAGTGATGCGCTATCACCAATTGGTGGAACTCTGGCGCAAAGCCAAATCCGGTGAGCGGGAGACCATCACGCTGGAAATCGGCCCGCAGCACCTCTTTCTGCAGGTGGTCGCAACCCCCCTGAAGGCCGCCCTCCCCGGCAGCACCATGATCCTCCTGCAGGATCTGACCCAGATGCGCCGTCTGGAAACCGTCCGGCGAGACTTCATCAGCAATGTTTCCCACGAGCTGCGGACGCCCCTCGCCAGCCTGAAAGCGCTGGCGGAAACCCTGCAGGAGGGCGCCCTGGACGATCCCCCCGCCGCCCGCCGGTTCATCATCCGGATGGAAACCGAGATCGACAACCTGACCCAGCTGGTCAACGAACTTCTGGAACTCTCCCGGATCGAATCCGGCAAGGTGCCGCTCTCCTTCCATCGCATCACGCCCTTTGACCTGCTGAAACCTGCCACAGAGCGGATGGCGCTCCAGGCGGAACGGGCCGGCCTGGAATTGAGCCTGGACTGCCAGGTGGATCTGCCGGCGGTCTTTGCCGACCCCAGCCGGATCACCCAGGTGCTGATCAACCTGATCCACAACGCGGTCAAATTCACGCCTCCGGGCGGCAAGATCACCGTCTCGGCCTATCAGGATGGCGACCATATTGTCTTCTTCGTCCGGGATACCGGTGTGGGCATCGCCGGCAAGGACCTCAACCGGATCTTTGAGCGGTTTTATAAGGCCGATCGCGCCCGGGCGGGCGGCGGCACCGGCCTGGGCCTCTCCATTGCCCGGCACATGATCGAATCCCACGGCGGCTATATCTGGGCCGAAAGCGAAGAACAGGTCGGCAGCACGTTTTATTTCACCCTGCCCATTGCTTGACGTTAACCGGTTCTTTACTATGTTTTAGTACTCTTTAACTGATTATTGGTATTGCCCAAGCCCACTCATGATATGATATGGATGCGGGTGATTTACATTATATACACATCCATTTCACCCCATCAGAATCCATTAGAGACCCCTCCATGTTCCAATCCAAACCCGCAGAATTGCTAACGATGACCCAGGAAAAACAAAAGACCCCTCTGCCCCGAACCACGCTGACCAGCATCAATGTTGGCGAAACGGATGGCAGTCAGGACCTTACCAAGCTGCCGATCAAATTGACGGTGGATGACCTTTCCATTTACTATGGGAAGTTCAAAGCGGTGAGCGAGATCACCATGCACATCCCTAAAAACCGGATCACGGCGCTGATCGGGCCTTCCGGCTGCGGCAAATCCACCCTGCTCCGCTCCTTCAACCGGATGAACGACCTCATCAGTGGCTCCTGGGTGGAAGGCCGGGTCCTGCTGGATGGCAAGAACATCTACGACCCGGATATTGACGTTGTGGATATCCGCCAGCGGATCGGGATGGTCTTTCAGCGGCCCAACCCCTTCCCGATGAGCGTTTTTGACAACGTGGCCTACGGCCCCCGGCTCTATGGCATCCGCAAGAAGAGCGTGCTGGACGAGATTGTGGAACTTTCCCTCCGCCGGGCCGCGGTCTGGGAAGATGTCAAGGACAAATTGCACCAGTCCGGCCTGGAACTCTCCGGCGGCCAGCAGCAGCGCCTGTGCATTGCCCGGGCGATCGCGGTGGAGCCTGCGGTGATCCTGATGGACGAACCGGCTTCCGCCCTCGATCCGATCTCCACCCTTAAAATTGAGGAGCTGATGCAGGAACTGAAATCGGATTACACCATCGTGATCGTGACCCACAATATGCAGGAGGCCGCCCGGGTCTCCGATTTCACGGCTTTCCTGATGATCAACGATGAACGCTCCGGCACCCTGGTCGAATATGGCCCAACCGAGCAGATTTTCACCAATCCCCAGAAGCGGCAAACGGAAGAATATGTGACTGGTCGTTTTGGCTAGAATGTTATACAATAACCCAACCAACTGATCCATCCTTCGGGAGCGCGAAATGCCACGTCAGACATTAGATCGAGAAATCCATCATCTCCAAGACGAAGTCCTGCTTTTGGGCAGTATGGTCGAACAGGCTTTGCTCAATGCCATTGACGCGCTCAAAAGGCGGGACGTTGAATCAGCCAAACACGTTTATCTCAATGATGATCTGATCAACGAAAAACGCTACGCGATCGAGAACCGGGTGCTGATCCTCTTCGCCACCCAGCAGCCCATTGCCCATGACCTGCGGCTTTTAGCCGCCATTCTGGAAGTGATCACCGAACTGGAGCGGATGGGCGATTACGCCAAAGGGATCGCCAAGATCGTGATGCGCATCGGTCAGAGCGACATCCCGATCCCTGGCCGGGAGATCAGCCGGATGGGCGATCAGTCCGTCAGTATGCTCCACCGGGCGCTGAGCGCCTTCATCACGGAAGATGTCCCCATGGCTTATCGCATCCCCAAGGAAGACGATCTGGTGGATGACCTCTACAACCAGGTCTACCACAAGATGATGGCCGCCATGATCGCCGACCCTGAAATCATCGACCATTCCAATTGCATCATGTGGGTGGTCCATAACATTGAAAGGACCGCCGACCGGGTGACCAATATCTGCGAGCGGACCATCTTTATCGCTACCGGGGAACTGCTTGAAATTGATGCTTCGGACGATGAATGGGATGACGAGGATGAACTCTGAGTCTCGTTTTTGCCAGGTCCATTAATCTGAAATCAAACCGGCTCGCGAGCCGGTTTTTAATTATGCAGTGGGTTCGCGAAGAGTTATCAAGTATAATTTTGATGACCCAATTTATACTAATTAATTTGGAAGGTTCGCCGTGTTAAGAAAAAATACCACCCCAGGCAAGCTCATCATCGTCGAAGGCATTGATGGCAGCGGGAAATCCACCCAGATCGACCTGCTCTATAAATGGCTTCAGGCGCAGGGCCGTTCGGTTTATTTCAGCGAGTGGAACTCCTCTCAGCTGGTCAAAAGCACAACCAAACGGGCCAAAAAGAACAAAACTTTCACCCCGACCACCTTCAGCCTCCTGCAGGCCACCGACTTCGCGGACCGCTGGGAAAACCGGATCCTCCCCCTGCTAAAGGCGGGGGTGATCGTCCTGGCCGATCGCTATACCTTCACCGCCTTCGGGCGGGATGTCGCCCGCGGTGTGGACCGAGTCTGGGTTCGCAACCTGTATTCCTTTGCCATGCAACCGGATATTGCCCTCTTCTTCCGGGTGCCGCTGGATGTCGCCGTCAAACGCATCACCAGCGCCCGGGCCTCGCTGAAATACTACGAGGCCGGCATGGACCTGAAGCTTTCCGAGAGCCGAATCGAAAGTTTCCATCTTTTCCAAGAGCGGATCCTCAACGAATATGACCAAATGGTTGACGAATTCGGCCTGACCGTGATTGATGGCACGTTGACCGTCCAGGCGCAGCAGCGGCTGATGCGTGAGATCGTCCGCAAGGAATTGGAAGGCTGGGAGGGCTTACCCATCCCGGATGCCCCGCCCAAAACTCTGTTGAAATACGGCATCTACGACGAAAAAGGAGGCGCCAATGTCTAATCCTGAATTCTATGGCGCCGGCTTCCCCTACCGTGAGTTCGCCGACCTGCCCGGCAAGTTGATCGTCCTGGAAGGGTCCGATGGTGTCGGCCGATCGACCCAGACCCAGCTCCTCCGCCGCTGGCTGGAAGATGAAGGCTTTGCTGTCTCGGATACCGGCCTGCGCCGCTCCGGTCTGACCCAAAAAGGGCTGGATGAAGCCAAAAACGGACACACCCTCAGCCGGATCACGATGAGCCTGTTCTATGCCACCGATTTCGCCGACCGGCTGGAAAATCAGATCATCCCTGCGCTCGAAGCGGGCTTCATTGTCCTCTCCGACCGCTATTTCTATTCCATCATGGCCCGCGATATCGTCCGCGGCGTCGATCCGAAATGGGCGCACAAAGTCTATGGCTTTGCGCTCAAGCCGGACCTGATCCTTTACCTCAAGGCGGATGTCACCGACCTGGTCTCCCGCCTGATCCATGGCCGCGGCCTGAACTATTGGGAAGCTGGGATGGACATCCACCTGGCAGATAACCTTTTCGACAGTTTCATCAACTATCAGTCCAAGATCAGCATGCAATTCAGCCAATTTGCCAAGGAATATGACTTCGTCACCATAGACGCCGGTCGTCCGATTAGCGAAGTCTTTTCAGACCTGCAGAGCCACATCCGGCACCTGCTGGAGGACCAACACCCGATCATCGACATCGACCTTTAGGCAGGCCGGATTCCAGCCGAGAAGATCCGGAGGTTTTCAAATGGGCAAGCCATCTCCAAAAACTATTTGCCAATTCGGTATTTATTTCATGCTGGAACAAACCCAAGGCCTGGTTGAAGAAGTGCCCGGCGTGCAACTTGGCCGGGATAGCGAAGCCATCCACCGCATGCGGGTGGCATCCCGGCGGCTGGCGACCGCTCTCGACGTCTTCAAATCCTGCCTGCCCAAAAAGAAATCCCGGATCTGGCGGGATGAAGTCCGCAAAGTGACCATCGCCCTCGGCAAAGCCCGTGACCTGGATATCCAGATCGCCCAGCTCACCGAACTCTATGGCGATCAGCTGGATGCCAGGTTCAAACCGGGATACAACCGCTTGCTGCTGCGCCTCAAGCAAGACCGGACCAAAGCCCAGAAAAAGGTTAATAAGACTGTCTTCAAGCTGAATGAGAGCCAGGCGCTGGAAGAGATGATCCTCTGGTTCGAAAAACATTTCGACCCGGATGTGATGGCGGAACCTTACCCCTCCTCAGTCTTCCAGATGGCCCACCAATCCATCACGGACGCTTTGGACGCCTTCCTCAAACACCAGGATTTCATCGCCTCCGACGCCGATAGCGACAAACTGCACGCCATGCGGATTGCCGGCAAGCACCTGCGCTACACGATGGAGATCTTCGCCCCGCTCTATGGCGGCGCATTGGACCCCTTCACCATCGCAATGAAGGAGATCCAGGATACCCTCGGCGAATTTCACGATGCTGATGTCTGGGTAACCTGGCTGCCAAAATTTGTCGATAAGGAACGGGCGAGGATTGAGGATTACTTCGGCAATACCGGCCCGCTTGAGCGGTTGATGCCCGGGTTCCACAACCTGATGGAACACTATGAGCAGGCCCGGATGGACCATTACCAATCCTTCCTGCTGACCTGGCAGACCCTGGCAGATGACAAAGCCTGGCAGACCCTGCGGTCTATCCTCCAGCCCCCGCCGCTCCCGATTGAAGAAGAGATCGAGGAAGTGGGCGGGCTGAATACCACCGCTGAATTGCCTGAATGGATCGAAGAGGAACAGCATGAAGCGGGTGAAAGCGGCGAACTGACCAAAGTGATCGAAACTCCTGCGGAAGCCGAGCTTGAGCCGGAGGAGGACCAAACATCTGCGGACTCTGATGAGGACACCAGCGAAATCCCCTTCATTGACCTGACCGACCATTTTCCGACCGACGAATAACAAACAGCCCTTCAACATGAAAATTTTGCTCATCGCCGACATCCACGGCAACCTGCCCGCGCTCCAAGCCGTTCTGCGGCACGCCCAGAGGGAAGCGCCTATCGAAACGATCCTGAACATGGGGGACTCCGTGGGCTATGGCCCCTATCCCGATGAAGTGGTCCGGGTCATCCAGGGCGCGGCTTTCATCAACCTCCTTGGCAACTACGATAAGAAGGTCCTCAGCAAACGCCACCGGGAAGAGGACTGGGCGCGGGTCAGCACGCCGGATAAGCGTCTGCTTTTCGCCTGGACCTATCAGGCGCTCAGCAAATCCTCACGGAAATATCTCAAGTCGCTGCCAAAATTCCGCGAACTGACTTTCGCGGGGAAAACCATCTTGATGACTCACGGCAGCCCGGCTTCCCACACGGAACATCTGCTGCCCGACACGCCCACCGAACGCTTCGCCGAACTGGCCGCGCTGGCCGGGACGGATATTGTGCTCTGTGGGCATTCCCACCAGGCTTTCTCATATCAGGCGGGCGAGACCCTGTTCATCAACCCCGGCAGCGTTGGCCGCCCGGATGACGGACTCCCACTGGCCAGCTATGCGATCCTGACCCTCGCGGGAGAGGCCATCGAGGTGGAACATTACCGCATCCCCTACGACATCCTGGCTGCCGTCCGGCAAGTTCGGCAGTCCGGCCTGCCCTCGATCTTCGCCGAGATCCTGCGACAGGGCTTAAACTATGATGACGCCGTCGCGCGCCTCGGGCCATCCCCGCGTCCCAACTCGCCCGACCCCTCCGGTTGCATCACCCTGCTGACCGATTCCAGCCTTCAGCCCTATGTCGTTGGAACCATGCAAGGGGAAGTCGCTTCAATTGCCCCGCAGGCCGGGGTAGTGGAGATCAACAGCCAGGCAAGCTCACGGCGTTTCCTGGCCGGCGCGCACCAGCTGGCGGAATTGCCCAGGTTTTTCCCGGCTGGCACCGTCCATCTGGCGATGATGAACGCTGCGCAAGGCCCCCAGCCGCGCGCGATCGCCGCCCGCATCGGCGCGCACTTCTTCATCACGCCCGACGACGGCCTGCTGACCGTCCTACTCCAACAGGCTGCCTGGCGTGAGGAGCCGGTCGAAATCGTCGCACTCGACAACCCCGAATACTGCCTGCAAAACCCGCCCTCCGCCGCCCACCTTTGGGGCGTGCTCTGTTCCGCGGGCGCTCACCTGACCAATGGCGTCCCGCTGCGCTCCCTGGGGACGCTCATCTCCGACCCGCTCCAACTCGAACTCCCCCAACCCATCCGGATCACCGATGGCTGGGAAGCGGAAGTGATCTGGGTGAACCTCGCCGGCACCCTCCACACCAACCTGACCGCGGGACTGCTGCCGGAAGATCACTCGGCCTTAAAAGTCATCATCGCAGGCGAAACGATCTCCGGGATAGCGGAGGACATTGACCCCGCTGGCGGCGGCCAGCTGGCTGCCTTCATCAACGACCGGGGAGAGCTGGCGATCCTGTCCGTGCTGGGCAGCGCCGCGGAACGGCTGAACGCCAAACCGGGCACCCGGGTCATCGTCCGGAATTAATTTCTTCCAATCCAACCGCCCATCCTGTCCACTCCTTCTTAGGCCTTGGCGACCCCTTCTTTTTCTGTGCGACAGTCTGGTAAAATTCAATGACGATTATTGAAAACGAAGGAACCTATGACGTTCAATATTGACAAAGTGCGTTCAGATTTTCCCATCCTGCAAACAAAGATCAACGGCAAGCCTCTGGTTTACCTCGATAACGGCGCGACCACCCAGAAGCCCCAGAGCGTGATTGACGCGATCACGGATTACTACACCCACTCCAACGCCAACATCCACCGCGGCACGCATCACCTCTCCAACGTAGCAACCGAGGCCCACGAAAATGCCCGCAAGACCGTCCAGGCTTATATCAACGCCGCCCACGACCACGAGGTGATCTTCACCCGCAGCACCACGGAATCGGTCAACCTGGTGGCTTTCTCCTTTGGGCAGGCCTTCGTCAAGCCCGGCGATGAAGTGATCGTCACCGCCATGGAACACCACTCCAATTTTGTCCCCTGGCAGATGATGTGCGAGCGCCAGGGCGCCAAATTCCGAGTGGTCCCCTTTGATGAGAAGGGCGACCTGCGATTGGATATCCTGGCGAATATGCTGAATGAGAAGACTCGAATCCTCGCCTTCAACCACGTTTCCAACTCCCTCGGGACGATCAACCCTGCTAAGCAGATCATCCAGATGGCGCATGAGGCCGGGGTAGCCGTCCTGGTGGATGCGGCCCAGTCCGTCCAGCATATCGAACACGACGTGCAGGCGCTGGACGCCGATTTTTACGCCTTCTCTGGTCACAAGATCTACGGCCCCACCGGCATCGGCGTGCTCTATGGCAAGGAAAAATGGTTGGACGCCCTGCCTCCCTATCAGGGCGGCGGTGAGATGATTGACATCGTGACCGAAACGCACACAACCTATAACAAACTGCCCTTCAAGTTCGAAGCCGGGACGCCCAACGTGGTCGGCCCAATCGGCCTTGCGGTGGCGATCGAATATCTGAACCAGTTTGATTTTGACGAGATCCGCGAGCATGAAGACGACGTGCTGGAATATGGGCGCGAGCGGCTGAACGAAATTCCCGGTCTGACGATCTATGGCAACAGCGAACACCGCACCAGCATCCTGGCCTTCAATATCACCGGAATCCATCATTATGACCTTGGCACCCTGCTCGACACCCAGGGCATCGCCGTGCGCACGGGACATCATTGCACCCAGCCGGTCATGGCGGCGCTGGGAGTTGATGGGACGGTGCGGGCCTCGCTGGGGATTTACAATACCAAAGCCGAAATTGACGCGATGATCGAAGCGATTTACAAAGTACGAAAGATGTTAGGACGGTGACCATGCCCTCAATAGATAAGATTCAGGCTGAAATTGTTGAAGAATTTTCCTTCTTGCCGGAATGGGATGAACGCTACGCCTACCTGATCGAACTCGGCCAGAAGATGTCCCCCCTGGCGGCGGCCTATCGCACGGAAGAGAACATCGTCCGCGGCTGCCAGTCCACCGTCTGGCTGCACCGCGAATGCCAGGACGGCAAGGTCTTGCTGCAATCCGACAGCGATTCGCTGATCGTTAAGGGCCTCGCCGCCTTGCTGATGAAGGTCTATTCCGGCCAGTCCCCGGAGGACATCCTGCAGGTGGACCTCTCCTTCTTTGAGGAGACCGGCCTGGACAAGCACCTTTCCTCCCAGCGCGCCAACGGCCTGAGGGCCATGATTGACGAGATCAAAGCCTTCGCGGTGAAGTGCGCGGCGGGAGAAGTTTAGGACGGCTTTTTCCACTGTTCTTTACAAATTAATGACCCATAGGTCAGGCATAGTGAGTCCAGAAAACAAACCTGCATGACACTTGTATCTTTAAAATGTGTAAACTGGGAGGAAAAGGATTACCAACCAGGGACGTGAGGGGCCGTCACATGCGCAGAGTAGGTAGGGCCGCCCAGCCGCAGTGAGTAGGGTGTACACCTCGTTTGTGCGCACCAAAAAGGTGGTGCGCTCAAGAGGTAATATCCATCCCCAATCTGGTCCGTGGGCGGCCTTTTGAAAAAATTTAACCGAACCTTTACTGCAGGTAGATTGTTCCGATCATTGTATGGGTTTAGAATAAGGATGATATGAACAATAAAACAACCCAAATCCTTTTGACCAATGACGACAGCATCCACTCACCCGGCCTCTGGGCCGCCGCGGAGGCGCTGGACCCCCTCGGCTATGTCCATGTGGTGGCCCCGCGCGACCAGCATTCAGGTGCGGGACGCAGCATGCCAATCCACACCTCCGGCATCATTGAAAAAATGCCCCTCACGGTTAACGGCAAAAACTGGGATGGCTTCGCGGTGGATGGTTCACCAGGGCAATCTGTGCTGCATGGTATTTACGATATTATCCAGGGCAAGCCGGACCTGGTCGTTTCCGGGATCAATTATGGTGAAAATGTCGGCTCGGGCGTGACCGTCTCCGGGACGATCGGCGCAGCCCTCGAAGCCGCCACCCTCGGCATCCCTGCCCTGGCCATCTCCATGCAGACTGGGCGGGAGCACCACTTCTCCCTCTCCCAGGATGTGGATTTCAGCACGGCAGGCTATTTCACCCATCTGATCGCCGAATGGATGCTCAGTTCCAAGCTGCCGGACGATGTGGATATCATCAAAGTGGATATCCCCTTTGACGCCACACCCGAAACCCCAATGGCAGTGACCCGCCAATCCCGCCAGCGGTATTACCTCCCCAAACCGGCGATGCGGGCTTCCGTCTCCGAACCCGGCCCGGTGGGTTACGACATCCTGGATGATTTCTCCATCCTGGAACCCAACAGCGACCTTTATGCCCTGTTGATCGAAAAGAAGGTTTCCGTCACGCCGATCAGTTTGGACCTGACCTCCCGGACGGACTTCGAGCAGCTCAACGCCCTGCTTCACCAATAGCGTTTGGGGATTAAGTAATCAAACCACCACAGCGGGTTTTGGAATAACCGCTGTGTTTTCTCTGTAAACCCAGCTGCTACTCCAATCCTTCTTCACTTTCAAGACCCACATCATTTTGTTTTATGCGGGCGGGGATGGGTCAGCGACCCACCAAAAAATGGAGGCCACCTGGCCGAGCGTGCTGCGTTGATTATCCCGCTAACTGGGCGATCAGCACATCCAGCGCCAGGCCGACGTCCATCCCGCCGGTCTTCCCCTCCAGATCGATCTGCAAAAGCTGGTGGTAGATTTCTTCCAGGGCGGAGAGGCTGAACTGGCGCGCCTGCCCTGTGATTTTTTGGGCGACATAGCTGTGCTGTTTAAGGCGTTTGGCCACTTCCGCCTGGTTCCCGCCTGCATCAAGGATCTCCCGGGCCTGGAGCATTAGCCGGAATTGGCGGACGATCATGCCGAAGAGCGGCAGGGCGTCGCTGTCTTCCAGCAGGATATGCAGGGTCTTGACGGCGGTCTGGCCGTCCCGATTGCCGATCGCATCCACCATGTCGAAGATGCTGGCCTGCTGGTCCTGGGCTGTCACCTGCTCCACGTCCTTATCATCAGCCGGCCGGGCGAAATTGACATAGGTCAGAAGTTTGGTGATCTCCTGGGCGGCGCGCTGGGTGTTATTGCCCACGTATTCCACCAGCATGCTCACGGCCGCGGGCGACAGGCTGCCGCCGAGTTCGGCCGCTTTGGCCCGCACCCATTGGGACATCTCGGCGTCGGTGGGCAGGGCGCAATCCAGGATGATCGCTTTTTCGGGGTTTTTCACCGTCCAGGCGATCAACCAGTTTTTCTTCTGGAGCGTTTCCCATTCGAAAGACCCCCGGCGATATTTGCGGGAATCCGGGATGACCAGCACCAGCGCGGTGGTCTGGGGCAGGCTGTTGAGCAGCTCCAGGAAGGCTTCCCGGTCCTTTTCCTTGCCGCGGCCCGCAAAGGGCTGCAGGGCGTCTTCTACAATCACCAGGCGGCGGTCCGTCAGGAAGGGGATCGCCAGGGCAGCTGACCGCAGGTCGTTGAGCGAGATAGATTTTCCTTCCAGGTGGGAAGTGTTCATCTCGGCCATGTCCGGTTCGCCCAGGCGCGCGCTGAAATCATGCAGCCGGGATTCGATCTGTTCCCGGTCATCGCCGCGCAGGATGTAGACGGTGGGCTTTTCGGTGGTCATCAGGCTATTATCCTTATCCCTCTGTGAATACCCGGTGGAATTTCTGCCCGGCCCGGATGGCGGTCTCCACCCGCACCAGTTCCAGCGCTTCGGGGTTGCCGGAGGTAGTGATCTGTTTCTGGATGATGGGACCCAGCGGCTGGGCCGCCACCAAAGCGGCGGTTGCCAGCATGATCATCAGGGGGAGTCGGGCGAGCTTATTTTTGATTTCTTTCCCTGCCCCGATCGTTCCCAGCCAGGCGGCCAGGCCGGCAAAGGCGCCGGAGACCGCGAAGTTGGTGCCGCAGTTCTTGTGCACGGCCAGCTGAGATTGCCCTTCGCGCAGCCTTTTCAGGGCTTCGATCGCCGCTTCGGCCACATCTTCGGTGCTCACATTGCCAATGATCGTAAATCCGATCGGATCAGAATGCCCGGCCAGGGGCACCTTGGGAAATTTGCCCCCCAAAACGTGCATGGTGGCGTGTTCCAGGCCGTGGTTGCGCCGCGTGCGGGAGATGGGTTTCAGGTCAAGGATGGAATCGCTCATGGTGGGTCCTTTTCTTCCGATAAAATCCAGGCCCAAACAGCTGATTGGGCTTCAGTTGAGTCATATTATAAACGGGAATGGTTGGGATTCGGCTACTCGACCAGGGCCAGTTTGAGCGCCTGTTTCAGCGAACGCGCTTCCTGCACTTCAATGCCCTCGGGCCAGCGTTCCTTGTTGTGCAGCCGGTGCGGGACAATGGCTGTCTTGAAGCCCAGGCTGGCGGCCTCCCGCAGGCGGGCGTTGATCTGCCCCACCATGCGCAGCTCGCCGGAAAGCCCCAGTTCGCCGATCAGCACCAGGTCCGCCCGGACGGGCTTATCCCAGAGCGAGGAAGCAATTGCCGCGGCGACGGCCAGATCCGCGGCGGGTTCATCAATCCGCAGGCCGCCCACCACATTGACAAAGATATCCTGCTCAGAAAGGTGCAGGTTATTTTGCCGGGAGAGCACGGCCGTGATCAGCAGCAACCGATTGAAGTCAACCCCATTGGCCGTGCGGCGGGGGTTGCCGAAATTGGTGTGGCTGGTCAGCCCCTGAATCTCCACCAGCAACGGGCGGGTGCCTTCCATGGTGACGGCGATGGCCGAGCCGGGGGCGTTGGTCAGGCGTTCCGCCAGGAAGGCCTCCGAGGGGTTGGTCACTTCGATCATCCCGCGCTCATGCATTTCAAAGACGCCCACTTCGGAAGTTGCGCCGAAGCGGTTCTTGACCGAGCGCAGCAGGCGGTAGGCCTGGAAATGGTCGCCCTCCAGGTAGAGGACGGTGTCCACAATGTGTTCCAGCACCCGCGGCCCGGCGATCACGCCCTGTTTGGTGACATGGCCGATCACGAAAACGGCGATGCCGGAGCTTTTCGCCAGTTCGCGCAGCTTGGAGGCGCTTTCCCGCACCTGCGAAACCGATCCGGCGCTGGATTCCAGGTCCGGCCGGTAGACGGTCTGGATCGAATCGACCACGAGCAGGCGGGGTTGGATGGCCTGAATGTGCTGGAGGATCATGTCGAGGTTGGTTTCCGTGACCAGGTAGAGGTCTTCGGGCAGCTCGCCGGTCTGATCCTGTTCGCCGCGCAGCAGGCGCATCGCCCGCATTTTGATCTGGCGCTCGGATTCCTCACCGGAGACATAGAGCACGGTGTTGCTGCCGGCCATTTGCATGGTCATCTGCAGCATCAGGGTGGACTTGCCGATCCCGGGGTCCCCGCCGATCAGCACGATCGATCCGGGGACGACCCCGCCGCCGAGCACACGGGAAAATTCCTCGATCGGCACGGAGATGCGCTCTTCGCTGTCCCCGTCAATTTCGTTGAGCCGTTTTGGAACGGAAAATCCGCCCAGGCCAGGCAGAGCCTGACTCAGGGCGGACTTAGATTCTTCTACGACGATCTCTTCGACCATGCTGTCCCATGCGCCGCATTGCGGGCAGCGACCCAGTGCTTTCGGTGCGGTTCGGCCGCATTCCTGGCAAATGTATTGGGTCTTGGTCTTGGCCATGGATTAGAGTCCCACGGCAGCCAGATCGGGTTCTTTCTGCTGATCGCCTGCATTGTCGTGCTTCAGGACGATCTTCTTCACTTCCGTGCCGTCCACCATGCTGGTTTCAACATCCACCAGGATGTTGTCCCCATCTTCGAATTCGTTGGCGAGCAGGGCATCGGAGAGCCGGTCTTCCACGTTTTGCTGGATCACTCGGCGGAGCGGGCGGGCGCCCATCTCGGGGTTGTAGCCTTCATCCGCAATCAGGTCCAGCGCTTCTTCGCTGGCTCGCAGGTGGATGTCATTGTCCACCAGGCGGGCATTGACCTTATTCAGTTCGAGCTTGACGATCTTGTGGATGTCCTCTTTGTTCAGCGAACGGAAGATGATCACCGAATCCAGCCGATTGATGAACTCGGGCCGGAAGGTGCGTTTGAGGGCATCGGTCAGTTTCTTGCGCATCTCTTTGTAGGAGTTGGCTTCTTCTTGGGCTTCATCCGTGGTCAGCGAAAAGCCAAAGTTCGATTGGCGCTGGATCATATCGGCGCCCACGTTGGTGGTCATGATGATGATCGCGTTGCGGAAGTCCACTTTGTGGCCGCGGGCATCGGTGAGATGGCCTTCTTCCATGATTTGCAGCAGCATGTTATGCGCTTCGGGATGGGCCTTTTCGATCTCGTCAAAGACGACGATCGAGTAGGGGCGGCGGCGGATCGCTTCGGTGAGTTGGCCGGCGTCTTCATAGCCGACGTAGCCGGGAGGCGCACCCACCAGGCGGCTGACGCTGTGCCGCTCCATGAACTCGGACATATCCAGCTGGATCAGCGCTTCTTCGCTGCCAAACATGAACTTTGCCAGAGCTTTGGTCAGTTCGGTCTTGCCCACCCCGGTCGGGCCGAGGAAGATGAAGGAACCCACAGGGCGATTGGGGTCTTTTAACCCAGCCCGCGCCCGGCGGATGGCCTTTGAAATGGTCTCAACCGCTTCGTCCTGGCCGATGATCTGCTCTCGCAGGTGATTTTCCATATTCAGCAGGCGGGCGGATTCTTCGGTCTCAAGCTGCATCAGGGGCACGCCGGTCCACATTGAGATCACCTCGGCGATATCGTCGGCGGTGACATGGGGGCTGGTGCTGCGGTCCCAGACCGTGCGCATCTCTTCAATCTGGCCTTCGAGATCTTCGATCTGGTTTTGCAGATCTTCCACCTGGTCAAACTGTTCGTCATCTTTGGCCATCTCCAGCGCTTTGCGGCGGTCCCGCAGGGCGGTGATGACTTCTTTGGCGTCCACCGCGGCCGGGCTTTTATACATCCGGACCCGGGAAGCCGATTCGTCGATCAGGTCAATGGCCTTGTCGGGCAGGAAGCGGTCGCTCACATAGCGGGCGGAGAGCTTGGCTGCGGATTCGAGGGCCTCATCTTCAATGGTCAGCCGGTGGTGGTCTTCATAAGCCGAGCGGATCCCATGCAGGATCTGAATGGTTTCATCCACGGAGGGTTCTTCCACGACGATCGGCTGGAAGCGGCGCTCGAGGGCGGCATCGCTTTCGATATTCTTGCGATACTCATCCAGCGTGGTTGCGCCGATCACCTGCAGCTCACCCCGGGAAAGGGCGGGCTTGAGGATATTGGCGGCATCCACGGATGAGCCGGCGGAACCGGCCCCAACCAGCATGTGGACCTCGTCAATGAAGAGAATTGAATCGGAGGATTTGAGTTCGTCAATCACCCGTTTGAGCCGTTCCTCGAACTGGCCGCGGTACATCGTGCCGGCGACCAGCGAACCAACATCCAGCTGGAGCAGGCGCCGGTTCAGCAGGGGCGCAGGGACATCGCCCTCGATGATCCGCTGGGCCAGACCTTCCACAATGGCGGTCTTGCCCACGCCGGGTTCACCGATCAGGGCGGGGTTGTTCTTGGTACGGCGGGCGAGGATCTGGATCACCCGTTCAATTTCCATCTGGCGGCCGATCACGGGGTCCAGTTTGCCGTCCTCGGCCAGGGCCGTCAGGTCCGTGGCGAGCTGGTCCACCAGAGGGGTTTTCTCTTCGTCCTTCTTTTCAGACTTGCGGCGGCGGGTGCTGGTGCGGCCGGCGAGCGATGCTCGGGATTCGGACTGCTGCGTCTCCCGCAGGACCCGGTCGATCTGTTTGCGGATCTGGTCCGGGGTGACGCCGAGCTTGCCGAGGATGTTCATCGCCTCGCAGTTGCTCAGGCGGATCAGCCCCAGCAGGAGATGCTCGGTGCCGACTTCCTTCTTGCCGGCTTCGGCAATGGCATAAGGGATCACCTGCTGCATCCCGGGGGAGAGGGTGATTTGTCCGAAATGATCGCCAAAACCGATTTCCTTTTCGACGATCTCTTTGACGCTATCTGTTTCCAGGCCCAATTCTTTTAAAACGCGACTGGCAACGCTGCCCTCCATAGCGATCAGCGCGATCAAAAGATGCTCGGTGCTGATCTGGGGCTTGCGTAAACGTTCTGCCTCTTTCTGAGCCAGGCTGAGGACTTGACGAGCTTTGGGGGTGAAATTATCAATTCCAGCCACGGCTTACCTCCTTAATTTAGTTGGCACTGCTTTAAATAGTAATCTGGACCATGTCAAGGTTGTATTCTTGAAGTGAATCCAGGGGGAAGTTGGAGACCCAGACAACTTCAAACGGTACAAACACCAGTAGAGTCTGCGATTTCTTTTCTCGGGTCTAATTTGATTCTACCAAATTTTATCTGAAAAGAAACCACTTGGAGGCCTTTATAATAGAATGTTAATAAAAAGTGAGTTTGAGACGATGATATTGTGGGTCACGTGCCGCGCCACGCACGTGATAAGTTCATAGGTGCGCTCCGAAATTGAGCGCACCTTTTCCCTGTGACATACGAAAAGACATCGTCTAAGGCGTCACAATGTTAGGGTGTAGGTGGGTCGGCGGCCCACCCCAGAAAGCCTTTCACCAGGCTCAAGAGGGCGTTGTATGCGGTGGGTCCACCCTACGACTGGAACTCGCCTTGAAACTGCCGTCGGGTATGTGTCGCCCAGCGCACGTAACCTGCGGATCGACAGGCATTCTTAATCCAAAAGAGACGCCGCATTGCGGCGTCTCTGGGTTACCTTTTGTCCAATTTTCTTATTCCGGTTCCGCAATCGGCTCACCGACTGCCGGCGCACCGGGCTGGGCGGGCTGGTCTTTGATGCCAAACAGCGCCAGGGTGGAGATCAGGAAGAGCAGGCCGAAGATCCCCATTAGCACGGTAAAGCCCACACCGTCGCCGATGGGGCCGCCGATATAAGCGCCGATCGCGCCCGCGCCGGCCCCGGCCAGGTTCTGGATGCCCAGGTAACGCCCAGCTTCATCTTTGGGCACCATGCTGGTCCCCAATGCCCAGCTGGCGGAATAGAAGATCCCGATCGCCACGCCGACCATCAGGCCGCCAATGTAGAGCATCGTCATGCTCGCCGAGGCTATAACGACAACCGTGCCTGCAGTTGCGAGCACGCCGCTGAAGGCGCAGAGCGGCTTGCGGCCGAATTTATCCGTCAGCCAGCCGGCCGGGATGCTGGAGACCAGAATGGCAAGCCCCACGTACATCACCAGCATAGCCGTCGGGCCGGCCGCGGCTGCGCCTTTCAGATCCGGGAAGCGCTCTTGCAGGAAATAAAGGACAAAGGAGGCCAGGTTGGTGGAACCGACCAAAAAGGCCAGGCGGTTGATCACCCACCAGGTGAAGGAATTCTTGTCGCTGGTGCCTTTCGTCTCGCCGCCCAGGCTGATGCGCACGCTTGCCCAAACGCCGAGGATCACGGCAATGACCATCCCGACCACGCCCATGGCAGCCGTCACGATCAGGGCGGTGGTTTCAGGCAATTCCGTGGCCAGCCCATTGACAAAGCTCACCAATTCACCAGCGCCGAGGATGATGATGGTGAAAACAGCCGTCATGGCAACCAGGCGCAGGATCGGCTTCCAGTCCATTTCATAGGGCGGCTGCTTGATCGGTTTCTCCGGCACGAACATAGTGATCAGGGTGCAGGTCAGCACGATCCCACTCAGAACCAGCAGCGCTCCCCAGATATTGCCGGCTTCGACCATCTTGGTAATCACGAAGGACACAAAGATCAACGGCGCGGGGAGTTCAAAGAAGGCTTTGACCCCGGAGAAGATCCCGTGTTTATTCTCAGGCACCAGGTCTGGGATCAGGCCCTGAGCGGCCGCATGCCCCGTGTTGGAGGAGAACATCGAGAGGATATAGGCGGCAAACAGGGTCCAATAGCCCGCGGGGCCTTCCATGGTGGCGGCGATCACACCGATCCCCAGGAAAACCAACACCTCGGTCACGCCGCCGATCAGGATGAAGGGACGCCGCCGGCCCAGCCGGGAGGTGCTGCGGTCCGAGAGGATACCGACCAGACCCTGCACCAGCACGGCGATCATCAAAGCCCAAAGGCGCAGGTTGCCATAGGCCGCCCCTTTGACCTCTTCGCCCATGAAGGTCTGCACCAAGAGGGGTAGGATCAGGGGAGTGAGGGTCTGAGAACGGGCAGTCAGGGCAAAATAAAAGATATTGATAGTGATGTAGTCGTACCAGCGGATCTTGCGTTCCATAGGTCTTCCTCCAGGCGATTGGATCAGGTCAGTTACTCATCATTATAATTTCAAAAAATAACCCGCAGAGCTGCGATTGGGTGTGATTCAATCCAGCAGCAGGATGCTGTAAATGTCCAGATCGAGGGTCAGGTCCTCGCCTTCCAGTTCAAACGTTTCTTCCTTGTCCGGTGAAATGGCCCAGGCGCGGACGGCCCGCTTAAAATGAACCGTCACCTTTTGCGGCCCCTTGGCGTAGTTCACCAGGTGAACCTGGTTTTGCCGGCCCTGCTGCCAGGTTTCGATCAGCACCGGGTCCGCGGCTGATACGGTCGGGGTGATTCCTTCGGGGAGGGCTTTGAGCAGGGTCTGCATCACCGTTTCTTCGGGCAGGTTGAACATATTGGTTTGGATCACCAGCGAGGCCATGTTGAAGCGGTCCATCAGGCGCCGGGCGAACTTGCTGGAATGGTAGGCGCGCACCAGCCCGAGTCCGACCGTCTGGGTCAGCGAGTGCTGGAAGCCGCCCCTGGATACGGCGGTGGGTTTCAGCCAGGCCCAGCCGGGCAGGTCGGGGACGTGAATCCGCGGCAGGGTTTCTCCAGCGGTGAAATCCTGATCTTCTGGTTTGAAGGTGAGCAGAGCTGCCAGCCCATCGAGCGCTTCGCCCTGACGCACCACCCGCCAGGGGAAACCGGCAACGGTCAGCGCCTGGCCCGCGCCGAGGTAGATCGGGGCCAATTCAAACCAGTGCCGCCAAAGCGTCTCTTCGGGATGCAGCAGGCCGATGGGGGCGGTGTTTTCCCGCCTTTTATAGAGGTCCGCGTGGGCTTCCAGCCAGCGGTTATAGCGGCCGATCGCGGCGTGCTGGGATTGGTAGGCCGGGTCGGTGAGCATGGTCATTTTCTCGCCGTCGTTATACTCGGTGCCCTTGATGGTCATGCTGGCGCCGCCCGCGGCGGCCTCGCCGATGCCCTGCTGGTGGCGGCGGGCGGGGTAGACCGGGTCAAACCCGATGCCGACATCGTATGAGAGCACGCTCAGGTGCACGACTTTGCCGATCAGGGCCTGGGTGTTGTGGATGGTCAGCGCGTTGTTGGCCAGGCGGGGTTTCGGCTCCCGGTCCCAGCGGGGCAGGGCGAAATCTTCCACCATGATCAGGTCCTGGATCTTCGCCAAGGCTTCCACATCGAGTCCGTAGATCAGGAGGCTGTTGCGCATGGTCACATCGAAGTCATTAGCGCTGATCGGCGCATCGGGCTTGATGCTGTGGACGTAATCGGCTAGCTCCTGCAGAGTGGCTGTGACCTGCCCGGCCCGCCAGCGCAGGTAGTCCGCGACATCGTCCTGGTCGGGGAGGATTTTCTCGGGGATGGCCTTCCCGCTGGCCTCGCGATAGATGGCCTGGCAGCGGTCGCAGTAACAGCCCGCGCCGCCCAGCCAAGCGCCCCTCAGGTGGTTGGGTTCTTCGCCATACCAGAGGTTATCGAAGAAGATCCCGTCTGCGCCTCTTTCGAGCGCGCCTTTGGCGAGGTCCTTGAGGTGCTGAATCCATTCGGGATGGGTCCAATCGACCATGTAGCGGCCGGAATAGTAATAGACTTTTTTGCCTTTGGCATCGCGGGCATACCAGTCTTTTTCCAGAAAACTGCCAGCATAGACGCAGTTGGAACTCTGGATATAAGCAAAGACCGGCGACCCCAGGCGGTGATAGGTTTCGGCCCCCTTGCGGAAGTCTTCCCAGTCTTCTTCTTCAATTTCCGGCGGGAAACCCCAGTCGTACATCAGATGGACCCAGTTGCAGTCCATCTCTTCCACGACGACCCGGGCAGCCTCATCCTCGTGGACGGCCAGGTGTGCGGCCTCATCCACGGGGTAGTTCATGAATTTCACCCGGTTCATCCGGATGGTGCCGGGGCCGCCCCAGAGGTAGATCGGCCGGTATTTCCCAATTTCAAAATGATGGTTCAATTTGGTGCTCTCCTCAACAAATTCTTATAATAAAAAACCTGCCCGGTCAGAAACCGTTGCAGGGTGTAGGTTGTAGGTGATAAGGCGACATGAGCGATCGTCCTGAACCATCAGGCTGGGTTTAGCGGTCATGCAGCAGGGAACCTTTGGGGTCGCGGTCGATTTCCCAGGGGTAAACGATGTAAGCGTCGGTGATCGCTGCGAAATAATCCGGCCGGTTGGTCCCGAAGAGGTTGCGGTAGGGGTTGAAGTGCAGAACACAGGTGTAAGGGAGGCCGCCTGCGGCCGCCACCCGGTTTTTGACCGAGGTGATCGTCCGGCCCGACCCCCAAACATCATCCACGATCAGGATCCGCTCACCGCTGACCAGTTCCTCCTCGGGGAACATCAGGAAGTTCGGCCAGGCCAGCAGCCGCGGCCGCTGCATTTCAGCCAATTCTGAGGGGAAATCCACCGCCGCGATCAGGATTTTTTGGATGTTCATGGCCTCGGTCAGCAGGCCGCCGGGGATGATCCCGCCGCGGGAGATCATGATCATACCGTCAAAGGTCAGTTCAAACTGGGGGAGGAGGTGGTCGATCAGCCGGTCGACATCGTTCCAGGTGAGCATTTCTTGTCGTTGGGCCATTTTAGCTCTCCTTTATACTTTGGTGTGGTGTGCCGAGGGTTTGGGCCAGGATCGCCGGGGGCTGCGCTTTGCTGCCTGCGCCGCGCTCACGGGCAGCTGCCACATTGCGCGTCCACTGGTAAAGCGATGTGGCATAGCAGGCGCGGGTGTAGGTGCTGAACATGATGCCGATGATCGTGGGAACCCAGGCGATCAGCATTGCGATCCCACCGGCCAGCACCCGCTGCCAGGGGCCGACAATTGCCGGGTCGGCGATCTTGAGGCCCACAGCAAAACCCAGGGCGACCCCGAGGACGATCAGCAGGGCTTCGATCAGCCCGGCCACCAGCCGGACCTTGATCAGGTCCTCCCGGAAGCGCAGCAAATTTTCGCTCACGAATTGGCGGAGCCGGTCGAGCGTTTCCTGGAAGGTGGCGCCTTCCACCACGACCACGGGCAGCGCCAGGGTCCGGGCTTCGAGCCAGCGGGATTTTTCAGCTGGCACAGATTCCGGTTTGGCGAAGAGGTTGCGGAGGCCGTTCCCCAGCGCGAGCAGCGGGAGCGTGAGGGCCAGCAAGATGACCGTTCCGGCGTGGGCGCCGAGGAATTTCAGGTTGGAGGGGGGAGCTTCGGGGTCCGTGATTTCAAGGGCCGCGAAAGTCCGGGAAGTGAGCAGGGCAGTGACCTCGCCCCAGAGCAGCAGGCTGACCAGGGCCAGCAGGGCCAGCAGACCGAGCAGCGTCAGGCCAAGCGGCGTCGGCCCGATCAGCCCGGCCACCACGCCGATCGGCAGGAACCAGACAAACAGGAGCACCAGGCTGCCCAGGCCGAGGGTGAACCAGGGTTCCTGAAGTTTGACCTGTTTGAGGGCCAGCGAGAGGCTGGCTTTGATGAACTGGAAAGCGTTTTTGATGGCTTGCACTTTGTGTCCTGTTGCCAAAAAATGAAAATGATGTCCCTATTATAACGTGTGGCGGGTTGCCGTGTCAGCGGACTGGGTTGAAATTTGGATGGCTCTCAGAGCAGGCTGGGCGGGTCCACCTCAACGATCCAATCGGTCAGGGGTCGGTTCCGCAGCAGCTCGGCGGGGCTCTGCCCTTTCAGGATGATCTGCCAGCGGTAACGCCCATAGAGCCTGGTGAAGAAGCAGGGCACCGGGCCGATCATTTCCAGCGGGTGGTCCCCCTGCCGGATCCAGTCGCGCAGCGTCCCGGCCAGCGCCTCAGCGGTGCTTTCCGCCTTGAGCGGGTCGGCGTTCTGATATTCCAGACGCACCAACCGGCTGAAGGGCGGGTACTGCGTGATCCGCCGGAAATCCAGCTCCTGCTGGTAGAAGCGCTCGAAATCATGGTGGGCCGCGGCCTGGATGGCGTAGTTATCCGGTTCATAGGTCTGCAGGACCACCTGGCCGCCCAGGGGGCTGCGCCCGGCGCGGCCCGCCACCTGGGTCAGCAGCTGAAAGGTGCGCTCCCCGGCCCGGTAGTCCGGCAGGTTCAGCCCGACCTCGGCCAGGATCACGCCCACCAGGGTCACCAGGGGCAGGTCCAGGCCCTTGGCCAGCATCTGGGTGCCGATCAGGATGTCGGCGTTGTGGTTGGTGAAGTGGTTGAGGATCAGTTCGTGCGCGCCTTTTTTGCGGGTGGTCTCCGCGTCCCAGCGCAGCGTGCGGGCGGTGGGGAACTGCTCCCGCACCAGCTGTTCCACTTTTTCCGTGCCCGTGCCCAACTGGCGGATCTGTTTGCTGCCGCATTGAGGGCAGGTCTGGGGCATTTTACGCTGGTAGCCGCAGGTGTGACAGGTCAGCTGGTCCGCGCGGCTGTGATAGGTCAGCGGTTTATCATCCCGCGGGCATTTGACGACATAGCCGCACTCCCGGCAGAAAACATAGGTGGCCGACCCCCGGCGGTTGAGGAACAGGATCGCCTGCTGGTTGGATTCCAAAACGTGCTCGATCCCGGCCCGCAGTTCGCGGCTGAAGATGCTGCGGTTGCCGGCGATCAGTTCCTGGCGCATATCCACCACCGAGACTTTGGGTAGCCCAAGGTCGGCCGCTTCGCCTTCGCCGGCCAGCTTTGGCAGTTCGATGCCCAGGCGCTGGGCGTGATGGGCGATCGCGGCGCGGTGCGCCAGGATCCGGCGGGGGAGTTCGATCAGGGTCCACTCACCATTGGCCGCCTGGAAATACTGGGTCACCCGGGGGGTCGCGGAACCCAGCAGGATGGCGGCTCCGCTCAAGCGGGCGCAGGCCACGGCGGTGGGGACGGCGTGGTAATAGGGCAGGGAGTCCGACTGGTCGTAGGATTCGTGATGGCATTCATCCACCACGATCAGGCCGAGGTTTTCCAGCGGCATGAAGAGCGCGCTGCGCGGCCCGATGAGCACCGAGAGTTCACCCTGGCGGACACGGCGCCAGGTGTCATAGCGTTCGCCTTCCGAAAGTTGGGAATGGATCACACCCACCTGGTCGGGAAACCGGGCGAGGAAGCGTTTGATGGTTTGGGGGGTGAGGGAGATCTCCGGAACGAGGATGATGGCGGTCTGCCCCGCCGCGAGGGTCTCCCGCACGGCGCGCAGGTAGAGTTCCGTCTTGCCGGAGCCGGTCACGCCGTGGATCAGGAAGGGCGCGATGAGCTGCCCCTGCCGGGCGCTTTCCAGCCCCTGCCTGATCCGGTCCCAGGCTTGGACCTGGTCATGAGTCAGTTCGGGGGCCGTGTCGGGGACAAAGCTGGTATCCTCCAGCGGGTTCCGCCAGACCTCGGCCTGCCGCAGGCTGATCAGCCCGGCTTCGGCGAGCATCTTCAGGTCGCCGTTGTTCGCGCCGGTCTGCGCATAGACCCAGCTGGGTTCCACCAGGCCGGATTCACCCGCGAGGAAGCGCAGGACGCGCAAACGCCGCTCCTGGACCTTTTCGACCCGGCTGAGCGGGTCTGGCAGGGTTTCGACCTGGTCCGGCGGGATCGCCAGAGCCACTTTGCGGACGGTCTTGGGACGGACGCGGGTGGGCGGCAGGACCGCGCGGGTATGCACAATCCCCGCCCGGGCCAGCCTGCGGACGGCGCCGCGCCATTCGACATGCCGCAGCGAAGCGTTCAGCTGGCGGCCGCGCAGGGGACCGCGCGCCTGCAGCAGGTGAACGATCCGCCTTTCAAGGGGGGCAAGGGCTTCATCGTCAAAATCCCGTTCTGGGTTGAGCGTCACCAGGGTGTCGGTGCGCTGGCTGAGGCCGGGCGGCAGCATCAGGTTGATGCAGGCGCCCAGCGGAGCGAGCGTCTCTGCGGTCATCCATTGCGCCAGGGCGATCTGCTGGGGCGTGAGCGCTGGCTCTTCGTCCACCAGATCTTCAACGGGCTTGGTTTTGCTGACTTCCGGCTGATCCACCCGGCGCAAAACGACCCCCTGGGCGCGCTGGCGGCCAAAGGGAACGATCACCAGCGAACCCGGTTGGACGGCGCTTTCCAGATCGGCGGGCAGGTGGTAATGAAAGGTGTCGGTGATTTGCGGGAGGTTGATCGCAACTTCAACATAGGAAGCCATAGGATGATTTTACCTTGAAAGCGCCCCCTCAATCAGAATTCTGCGCTCAGTCACCCTGGATGATGATCAGCGTTTGGCTGCTGTAGGCGTACAGACCGGCGGGCATCGCTGAACCTGCGAGGATGTGATCGCGCAGGGCATAGGCGAACGCGCTTGCGTCATCCAGGCGGTCGTAATCATCAATTGCAAAGAAGGGCTGGTAACGGGCGGCCAGGTAGCTGATCCGGCTCATGTCCAGCTTGATCTGCGGCCAGTCATCCCGAGGAAAGAGGATCGGGTGGTCCGCCAGCAGGATCACTTCGTCCGGCAGGGTCGGCAGGAGCGCCCGGAGGTCTTTGAGGAAGAGCAGCGGGTAGCTTTCAGCGCGGTATTCATAGGCCCGGTTGGCATCCCGATGGGTGACATAGGGGGCAAAGTCCTGCCAGGACTCCCGGAGCTGCACCTGGACGTAAGCTGTCCCGCCGGCGGGGATATCCTCGATGGCAACACCCTTGCCGGGCGTACCGCCCAGCACCAGCTGCATCTGGAGCATCTCGCCGTCAAATTCGTGGGCCACGTTGAGGTAATAGACCGTGATCGTCTCGCCGAGGAAATCCAGGTTGCGGTGATAGATCGCCCGGTCCAGCAGCTGGAAGCTCATAAAGGCCCAGAGGTCGTTGACCTGGTCAAACTGGTCATAGCCGATCTGGGTGACATGGATATAAGACCAGTCTACCGTTTTACCATTGGTGTCCGTGTAGGGGAACAACACCGCGGGCCGGGCTGGGACGGGGCTGGGTTCGGGGGTGGGGCTGAGGGTGTTGTAGGGGGTCGCTGTGAAGGTGGGCGTGCTGGAGGGCCGCGGCGTGATCGTGAAGGCCGGCGTGGTCGTCTGGGTGGGGGTGGGGGTCCGGGTGATTGTGGCGGTCGGGGTTGCGGAGGGGTCGCTTGCGGCTTGCCCGGCGCCGCGGCAGCCGCTCAGGCCCGTCAGCGTGAGGGTCAGGATCAGCAGGAGGTACCAGGGGGTTCGGGCTTTGGCGGGCATTGGACCGGGAGGTCTCAACTGGGGCGGGTGATGGCGGCCGCGCCATAGCCCACCACCGAGGAGCGGTCCCCAGTGACGGCGGCGGAGGTGTTGTAATCCAGCAGCGTGACTCGGTCCGCGCCCCAGGCCTGGGCTGCCCAAAGCACGGCGGCGATCGCCGAAAGACCGCAGGCCTGGCCCAGCCCCCGGTCCTGCAGGTCAAAAAGGGCGTCGGGTGAGAAGGTCGCCAGGGTCTTCAGCACGAGGCCGTCCAGCCGGTTGGCCTGCGATTCGGGGTGAAAATGCGAGAGGTCGCTGCTGGCAACCAGTAAGGTGGTCTCAGGGTCCAGAGCATCCGCGAGCGCCAGGCCCAGTTCCTTGGCCACGCGCCGGGTCTGGTCCCGCACCATGATCGGGACGAGGCTAAACTCACCAGCGAGCGTGCGCTGCAGGAAGGGGAGTTCGATTTCGAGGGAATGCTCCCGGTCACCAGCGATCCGGGTGAGGGTCAGCCCCGCCCGTGCCTGAAAGGCGGCATCCACCGCGGCAACAGCCGTTTTGTCGATTGGCAGGACGCCCAGCGGCGTTTGGTAGGCGCTGTGTGCGCTGGTCAGCACGGGGCGGGGGTCATATTGATGCAGCGGGGAAAGCACGGCCACCCGCTCAAAATGGCGGCCCATGACCGTTTTGAAGGCATAGGCGGCCACCGGGCCGGAATAGATGTGGCCGGCATGGGGCGCCACCAGGCCCACCACCTCACCTGGCAGCGATTGCGGCTCCGCCGCTGCTAGATAAGCGTCAATGCTCCCAGCCAGCTCCTTTGGATTGGCGCTGTACCATGAGCCTGCGATCGGTGAAGGTCGGATGGACTTAATCTCTTTCATCATGATTAATTCTAGCATATCCCCCGTTGCAATCCTATATGAATTGGGCGGGGAAGCGGGTTGAAATCCAGGGAAATGTGGATACGCAATAAGACGAATGACATAATCGGTTTCTCTTGTTGGGATCCTACTGGAAGCGAATTTCGAAAATCAAATCAACTTGTATATTTCCGGGATATAAAAAGCTCTTTCTGCCGCTGCACTTTGTTTGCAACGCGAAAGGGGGTCAAAAAGTCAGTTGAAACAATCCATTTCACGACAATTTAAATGAAGTCAAAACGCGATGCCCTGGGCCAGCCAAGGTCGCTGAATCCGGGTTTGAAGCCTGCTCTATATGAGCCTGTTGCACGGACATTAATAAAGAGGGTGTTTTTTGTGTTCTCCATGGGTTAAAGACCATTAATTGATGAGCGTTATTCGTTAATCTTGGATTCAACTCGTTAGTGCAACAAAGCTGGTGGTAGAAAGGTAAGCTGCGGTAGAATAAGGCCCTTTCAACCTACCAGAGTCAAAGGAGCACTCATGAGTTACACACAGCTTACCTGTGAACAACGATACCAGATTTAT
>WOYY01000083.1 GCA_011620555.1 Anaerolineaceae bacterium
TATATATTACGTCGATGCCTTATTGACTTCGACAAAACTGATGTTAAAATAAAGCTCATGCCATGGCCAGCCACTCATGTCCTGGTTGCTGAAACGGCTTATCCGCTCTATTTCAACCACCTCGACCATCAAGCTTTCATCGTCGGAACCTGTTATCCGGATATCCGCTACCCCGCCCAGATTGACCGGGACCTGACGCATATCCACGCTGTCCCGCTTGAGGACATGCAAGCCCAAACCGGCTTCAGGGCCGGCCTGCTCTTCCACACCTATGTTGATGACTATTGGAACACTTACATCGCTCAATTCCGAGAGCAGCTCTTCAGCCTTGTCCCCAAACACCGCCCCACCTTCCACACGCTCAAGATCCTGCAGGACCGCTATCTCTACGACCAATTGGACGACTGGAAGACCATCATCGCCGAATTGGGGACGATCCTGCCTGAGGAGCTGACCTTTGGCGCCAGCGAGCAGGCGGTGAAAGACTGGCATACCATGCTCCAGCACTACCTCGCCAAACCGCCCCAAAAATCAGATCTCGAAATGCTCTCGCTGACCCTCCCCCCCGACATAGTCGAAGACATCCATACGTTCTACACCAGTTTCCAGGGCGTGCCCTTTCTGGATAAGCTGCTGATCCAGTTCTACCCGGAGATCAAAGCGCATCTGGAAAGCGTTTCGGTTTCCCCCACTCAAGCATCCTGACCCCTTCTCATTCCAAATAACCCGGAAGATTCGCTCTCAGCCCGAAGCGCGTTGCTCTTGCACTTCACGCTTTTGTTTACCGCGCCCCGCAACCTGCGAGATCAGCGTCCCCGCCAGCATCAAACCGCAGCCCAGGAGGTCACGGGCGGAAAGCATCTCATGCAGCACCAGCCACCCGCCCAGGGCCGCAAAGGCGCCCTCCAGGCTGAGAATGATGGCGGCATGGGCCGGATCGGCTGTGCGCTGGGCGACGATCTGCAGGGTGTAGGCCAGGCCCACCGAGAGAAAAGCGCCATAGAGGATCGGCCAGATCCCCGCCAAGATCGCGGAAAACGTGGCCGTCTCAAAAAGCAGGGCGGCCCCGGCGCTGAGCACGCCCGTGATGGCAAATTGAACCATCGCCAGGCGGACCGGACCCACCGCATCGGCATAGCGGTCAATCAGGTGCACGTGCCCGGCCCAGACAAAAGCCCCCACCAGCACGATCAGATCATAGGGGGAAATGGAAAACCCGCTCTGGACCGACAGCAGATAAAGCCCCACCACGGCCAGCACCGCGCCGATCCAATGGGCCGCGTGGGTCCGCCGCCCCCAGGTCAGCGCCAGCAGGGGCACCAGGATCACATAGAGGCCCGTGATGAAACCCGCCTTGCCCGCGGTCGTCCCCAGCAGGCCGACCTGCTGCAACGACGCCCCGGTGAACAGCACCAGCCCAGTCGCCAGCATCGGCAGAGCGAGCTTGCGCAGCGGTGCCTGCGGGCGGTCCACCCCCTGCTTCTTCTGCCGGAAGAGCAGCGGCAGCAGAGCGATTGCCCCCAGGCTGAAGCGGATGGCGTTAAATGTGAACGGCCCCATATAGGCATTGCCAAGCCGCTGGGCGACAAAGGCAAAGCCCCAAATGGCAGCCGTTAAGAGCAAAAGGAGGTCTGCTGTCAAGATCGTGCGTTTCCCTTCAAGGATTTATTTTTGACGGATATGCCAGATCACCTTGCCGGAAATCTGGTCCCGGGAGACGGGGCCGAAATTCCGGCTGTCCGTGCTGTTCACCTGGGTGCCGCGCACATCAAAGGCGCGGCCCTGCTCCAGCACTTCGCGGACCCGTTTGATCAGCACGCCGTAACCGGGCTGGCGAAAAACGATCACATCGCCAGCCCTGATTTTACCAGAGGGAAAGGGAAAGCCCGCGGTCAGAACATAATCTCCTTCCCGGAAATCGGGAAAAAGGCTGTGGCCGCGGACCTTGAGCAGACGCAGCACGGGCTAGAGGATGGGCACGACAATCTCTTCGCTGACGGAATAGGGCGCCTTGACCCGCTGGGTCTCCTTACCCTTGATCTGCCAGAAGATCGCCGCGAATTCATTGACCGCTTCCAGCAGCTCCACCGCTGTCTCGCGGTTCACCGTCTGGCGGGCTTTGGAGCCAAGCTGCATGATCTTGTGCACCAGGCCGTTCAGCTGAGGATATTCCTCCAGGTGGGCGTCTTTGATAAAATCGCCCCAGATCACCCGGATCTCGTGCTTGGTCGCTTCGGCGTGTTCTTCCTTGGTGGCGATATAGCGCGCCATGCTGTTGATGAACTCAGCTGTATCGCCCTTGCCGTGCTCTTCCACCATCGAGTGGATCAGGTCCACCATGCGGATGACGGTCAGCGCGCCGATCTGGGCCTGATGGGGGTCGTAGATTCCGCAGGGGATATCACAATGGGCATCCACGGTTTCCAGTTCAAAATGCTGGTCGATCTTTTCTGCAAATTTATGGAACATTCTTGATCTCCTTGAATTGTTCTGTATCGGATTTATTTTATACACTTTATTATATTTATTTTTGCGCCGGATTGCAAAACAAAAAGGCCCCGGATGTGAACGGGGCCTTTGCCAATCCATTTTTCAGCGCGAATCAGGGCTTGACGCCTAAATTTTCCAGTTCGCTCTCCGCCACCCACCAGTCCGGGTGCCACTCGAGCGCCGTGCGGAAGTCGCTGATCGCGCCGTCATAATCGCCCAGCGCGGCCCTGGCGCGGCCCCGCCAGACCCAGCTTTCCTCGATGGCTGGCTCCGAAATGTCATCAAAGGTCTTATCCGCCAGATTGATCACATCCTGATAGCGGCCGGTCCAGTAATAAGCGAAGTACGGCCCGGTCTGATACCACAGCATCCGCCAGGGGCGGGGACTGAGATCGGCATAAATCGCAAAAGCCTGGTCATAGGCCTGGGCGGAACCGTAATAATCGCCAAGGTACATCAGGCTGGTGCCATAGTTGAACCAGGCAAAAAACAACTCCCGGCCTTCCAGCGAATAGACCTCATTGAGCGCTTTCTGGGCGGCATGCTGTAAGTTAGCCGTTTCGTCCGCGTCCGAGCCGAGGACCGAAAGGACTTCGCTCTCCCGGTCTGCCGGGTAGATGACGATATAGAGGTAATTGAAGGCCCGCCAATGGCGCTCCACCCGGTCATAAAGGTTGGCATAGTCCGCGGCCACATAGGAATCCTGGATCAGGAACCAGCCCTTTTCGTCGTTATAGGCCGTCAGCAGGCCGTAATGCCCCATCCAGCCCTTATCAGCGACCTCTTCCTCAAAGCCCTTTTCGATGATCACCGGGAATCCGGCCGCGATCAGGCGCTTAAGCAGGTCCAGGTCGCCGCCATAACGCAGGATGGCCTTGAATTCCGTCTCGGATTCCACATAGTCCACCAGTTCGTAGGGCATCACGTTCCGGTCGCGCCAGTTCGGTTTGAGCACGCCGCCGATCACGGACTGGTTGCCCTCCCAGCCCCAGTAGGACAGCGCCATAGAGAGCGTGGCCGGGCCGCAGTTATTGTAGGATTCAAACTCGTGGACCGTGCCCTCCAGCCGGACCTGATCCGGGATGGGCGTGGCCGTGGGCGCCAGCGTGGCGGTGACCGTCGGCGTTGGCGAGACATAATTGGTGGGCGTCTGGCTCGGTTCCAGGGTGGCCGTGGCCACCGGCGTCAGCGCCGTCATGGTCTGCTGGACAATGGCGTCCATCTCCGCCTGCTGGGCCGGGGTGAAGGCTTCCTGATCCGGCGGGTTGAAGAAATAGCGGATCTCAGCCCGCAGGTTTGAGACGCGCCAGGCCAGCCGGGAATGCACAGGGGGAAGGAAATAGACTGCCACCATCAGCGCGAGCGCGCCGATGACGATCAAAATGATCCGGAGGGCTTTGTTTTTCTTGTTTTTGAACATATTCGGATTATATCGCTTCCCTTTTTTTATGCAAATCACCGTGTTAACAACCTTGACCCGGACAGCATCCCAAAACCGCGCTTTTCCCTGGTTAGGACGTGCCAGACCGGCAGTTTGTTCTCTGAATTCTCCCTCCCAGCGCGCCAGACTTGCAAGCCATTCATCCGCTCGGAAGCAATGAAAACAGCGGCAAAGAGATTTGCACACCAGGGTCTGCGAAGGGATTTTTTATAAGCCGGGCAAAAGACGGAGAGCTGCTGTAAAAGCGAGCGGGACTTTTCCTTTAATATCTCAATCAACGGGTTCCTGCGGACCAGCCGCCCCTTCATCAGGGCAGGGGGTTGTTATAAGCCCAATCATCCCCCAGGAGCAGGACCAGATCCGGCTGGGTGCGATCCGCCGTAAAATCATTGGAAATCTGACCGGACGAAATGCCAAAAGTCTCCACGAGCCAGTCCAGCCCGTAGGGGGCATAGCCCTGAATGGCAACCGTGGAAACCGCGCTGGCATTGCCCATCCCCGTCGCCACCACGTTGAACCCCTGTTCACGCAGCCAGTCGGCGGTGGTCGTTTCCAATCCGGTTTGATAACTGCCGTTCAGCACGGTAAGGGTCGGCGCTTCCTGCCCCACCAGCGAAGCCAGGTCGCCCTCGGCCGCCGGTCCGACCAGCCCGCCTTCGCCAAACACCTCGTCCCGCAGCAGGCGGATCCTGTCCGGGATGGGCCGGAGGATGGCAAGGCCATCGGCGGCTTCGATCGTGACATATTGCGGCCCGATCACCACCATCTTAATATTTTCCGGGGGAATTTCCATAGCTTTCCAGGCCAGCTGAATGATCTGGTTTAGGGACATATTGGTCCGGACTCCGGTGGAAAGGTCCTCATAGATCGCCGAGGCATTCATCACCAGGCTGGGCAGCTGGTCGAACTCCAGGATCCGATCCCGGATCCTGAGGATGACATCCAGCTGACGGGCGGAGCGGTCAAAATCATCGCCTTCCGACTTGCGGTCGCGGGCATAGGCCAGCGTGTATTCCCCATTCAGCACGTAAGTGCCCGGCTCCAAAACCTCGGTATTCCATTTGCCCCGCCGGTCAATGGTGTAAGGTTCGTCAAAGGTGATTTTGATCCCGTTGATGTGATCAATGAAATCCACAAAAGCCTGAAAATCCACCTGGGCATAGAAATCAATCGGCACGCCCAGGAATTCCTCCACCGTCTGAACGGCGAGGGCCGGCCCGCCGCCGGGCAGGTCATAAAGCTCGCCATAGCGGAAAGCAGTATTGATCTTGTAATAGCCAAAACCGGGGATGGCCACCCACATATCGCGCGGGATGGCGACGGCCGCAGCTGTGTTATTCAACGGGTCCATGGTCAGCAGGATCATCGTATCCGACCGCGGCGCATCATCAACGGTTTCTTCATCCCGCAGATCCAATCCCATGAACAGGATCGTCACCCGGCTGGTTCCATCCCAGGGATCGGGATTGGGCAGGTTGACTTCCAGCCCACTGTCGGATTCGGCGGCATCAAGCTCCTCAGTCTGCGAACCCGAACCGGCAGATGGCACCGGATCGCCAGGCAGGGTGAAGGCTGTGGTGCTCGCCACCAGCCGGCTGACCAGCCGGTAGGCCAGGCCCGCGCCAACCAGCGCCAGGGCCAGGAACAGGATCAGGATGACCCGGGTGGGCCAATCGCTGGGAACAGTCTTCTTAATTTTTTCACCGAATCGCATTATCAACTCCGAAATCGTGAACCCCTGATATTTTTGATTCTAAC